>NZ_JBAXHI010000019.1:0-69422 GCF_037138995.1 Candidatus Chlorohelix sp.
GTCGCTGCGGCTTTTTCGTTTTATAGCTCCTTCCTCTTTCTCCACTCCCACGATGAAGCCCCCATTTTTGGCTCAATATGAGCGAAGATAAAATTCAGGTTCTATTGTATCTTGCCCCAAAGAGATCGACTCAGCGCTTTGTAGGCTTTAAATGGAGGAGCAACTCAGGTTTTTCTCCTAGATAAGAATGCGGCGGAGTTGAGCCGCCTGATTTGAATTGTCAGCCTATCACACCAATCCCAGCAATGCGGACTTTTGATGGTTCTAAAACATCCTGAAATATTTTTACACAACAATCCAACCGAACTGGAAGCTAGTCAGAGGGTAAGAAAGTGGTATGTAAGTTTGCACGCTAGAACTAGTCAGGAAGTGGATTGTTGGGATATATTTCAAACTCTACTGAAGAGTTGGAGAGCGGTGTAATGCGCTTTGAATACTGCAAAATAAAGCGGAGGGTTGTAAAATGAGATGGATATTTTGCCCACTATAATTTGAGCCTTAATGCCTGTTAATTGGCGCACAATTTGTTGGAATAGAGGATGCTATGAGCAATTTTAATATAAATCGCTATATTGAACTCAATCGGGAAGATTGGAATCGGGAGACGGAACGTTACCAAGAGCAACACAAGGATAATTTGGTGGGCGCAAATGGTCTGTGGGGTCCTATATTTGGCGTGCCAAGAGAGAGCGAACTCCAGATATTGGGAGATGTGGTCGGTAAAGAGGCGCTTGAGCTAGGCTGTGGGGGTGGGCAATGGTCGGCGAGACTGGCAAAACAGGGCGCACGTGTTATTGGGCAAGACATTAGTGATAATCAGGTAGAATTTGCGCGACACGCCTTCAATAGGCTTGAAATACCTGAAAATGCAAAGCTGGAATTTGTACAGGGCAATGCAGAAGATTTAAGCGAATGGCAGAACGAATCCTTTGATATTGTTTTCAGCAATTTCGGAGCAGTTGGTTTTGTAGATATAGAGCGTAGTTTCAAAGAGGTGGGGCGCGTACTAAAAAAGGGTGGGCTTTTTGCTTTTAGCTGGGTCAACCCCCTTTTCGATTGTTTTGCCGATGAGGGTGAAAACCAACTTGAGATTGTGCGTAGCTATTTTGACCGCAGCCCCATGACCGCTGAAAGTGGCTGGAAAGATGGGGTTCACACGCTTTATGTGCAGTTTCATCATACCTATGGCGATTGGCAACGTGCTATCAATGCCGCGGATTTGCTTTTAACAGATATTATTGAGCTTGAGCCGCAACGTGAACGTTGGAGAGAGAGTACATGGTCTAATGTGCCTTGGTATAAGGTTTCGATGATACCTTCCACTACAATCTGGCGTGCTAGAAAACCAAAAGTACCCTTGAGCGTAATCTTTTAATTTCAAGCTACCTCCTATCTATTTCACCTTACATAAGCGTAGCAAATCAGGTAGGCAAAGTTCTCCCTGTATCAAAAATAGGGCTAACTGCTATTGGCTTATTATGCTATAATTTAAAGGTCATTAAAAAGCATGGATTTTAAGGAGCTTTTATCGCGGTGTCCGAAGAAAATAATAACAAACCTCATCCAACCTTGCCTCATGCTATTGAACCTATAACTATGCCTCCGCCCATTTCTGAAGCGGGGGCTGAGCCTTATAATTATCACACTTCTGCCGGTGACGCTTCTATTGAAGCGGGGGATGGTCAGTTAGTTTCTGAGGAAAAACAAATCCTTACTGCTACTTCAGCAAGCGCGGTATCTGCTAAACTGCATAAATCTTTCTGGAGAGAGGTGCTGGAAACTGTTATTCTGACAATACTAATTTTCTTTCTAGCGCAATCTCTTATTCAGCCTTTTCGGATACAGGGCAGTAGTATGGAGCCAACTTTTCATACCGACCAATTATTGATGGTCAATAAGGCAGCATATTTCCATTTTGATGTTAGCCCATGGCTACGCTTGATTCCGGGGGTTAAGGCGGAAGGTTCGAGCAATTGGTGGGTCTTTGGTGGCCCAAAACGTGGGGATGTAGTGGTTTTTGAATACCCTCGCGACCCTAGTCAGGATTATATAAAACGAGTTATAGGTTTTCCGGGTGAAAAAATAGAAGTGCGTGCCGGTGTGGTATATGTAAATGACCAGCCTTTAGTAGAACCTTATATAAAGGATGCAGCGCTTTCTCCCTATGGACCAATGGTTGTGCCTGATGGGACTTTTTTTGTACTTGGTGATAATCGAAACGGTAGTAGTGATTCGCGAGCATGGGGTTTTCTGCCGATTGATCGGATAATCGGAAAAGCTATGATTGCTTATTGGCCCTTCGGTAAAGGTTGGGGCTTGGTAAATGAAGTTGGTTATAAGTAATATTACTCTGAGAGATTTTTCCACAGCATTTAAAACATGCTATACTACGGGATAAGAAAGCCTCGCTCAGGGTTTTCGGTTCTAGCTTTTTCAGGGAGAGCCATCATGATTGAAGCCAAAATTCTTAGCATAAGAATGAGTCTTGTGACTCAGCATAGAGTTGTCATCCTCAAGGAAGTTAATGCCGAGCGTTATCTACCAATCTGGATTGGCGCTTATGAAGCGGATGCAATTGCAGTTGAGTTGCAGGATGTATCTGTTTCACGTCCTTTAACCCACGACCTGTTACGTTCTGTTATTGGTGAGCTTGGCGCAAAAGTTACCAGTATTCTAATCAACGATTTGCACGATGATACTTTCTATGCGCGTATCATTATGGATGTAGGCGGGCGGCATGTTGAGGTCGATTCTCGCCCCAGCGATGCGCTGGCTCTAGCAGTGCGGGTTGGCTCTCAAATTTATGTTGATGAAGTGGTGATGAATAAAGCCGGCGTATTGCTAGACGGGCAGGGTAAAGAACAGACTAAAGTTGAAAATCCTAAAGCCGATAAGGTGGACGATGAAAAACTGGCGGTCTTCCGTGATTTCATAAACAGCCTTGACCTTGATGATTTAGGCAAGGGCAAGGACGAGTAGTCCTGTTAGTTGAATCCTGAAATTCTATCTTTTTTTCGGGGTGAACTCTGTTTCACCCTCTTTTTTTGAAATTTTCTCAACGAGGAGATGTTTATATGACCAATGCACAGCCTGATTTGAGTGATCGAAAAACCCGTCTGAAATATAAGATGGAGGAAGCCCGCCGCGAGTTGGTGGATACTATCAAGAACCTGACCGATGCCCAACTCAATTTGCCTAGCGTTAATCCCGGTTGGACTATTTACGATATGATTTGCCATATTTGTGGGGCAGAACCCGGCATGGAAATTATTGCACAGCGCATACTGGCGGGTGAGCAAACAATGGTCGAGGGTTTTGATATAAATCGGTTTAATGCTGGACAAGTGAAAAAGCGGCAGGGCAAGGTTGTTGTAGAGATGATAGAAGAACTAAACCAGAGCCGCATCCGTATGTTGGCGTTGTTGGATAGGGCTACCGATGAACAGTTGAATTTGCGCGGGCAGCACCCTGCCGCCGGTGAAATTGACCTATACGGGTTGTATGTGGTGATTTATCGGCACGAGCGCGAGCATACTGAGAATATCAAGGAGGCGTTGGTTGCTTCCGGAAAATAATGGATGAGCGGAACTGAAGCTATAAATATCGCCGATTTCGAGTATCACTTACCGTTTGAACTCATCGCACAACAGGCTGCCGAGCCTCGCGATAGTTCGCGCTTGATGCTACTAAACCGCCGGGAGCAGCAAATTGGGCATCTTCCGGCTTTTCGCGATATTGTGGATTATCTCAAGCCCGGTGATGCGTTGGTGGTGAATGAGAGCAAGGTTATACCGGCGCGGTTGTTTGGGCGCAAAGCGGCAAGCGGCGGTCAAATCGAGCTTTTGTTGCTGCGCCCTGCCGACCATTGCCCGAATATTCTCGAAGCGGTCATCTGGGAAACGCTGGTGCGTCCCGGCAGAGGGGCGCGTGTAGGGGCAATTTTTGTTTTCGGCGAGGGGCAATTTGAAGCGGAGGTGTTGGAAATAACCCCTACCGGCGAACGGATAATACGGTTTAACGAACCGCCCCTACCCTTCTTGAACAAATTCGGGCAACTGCCGTTACCGCCCTATATTCATGCCCAACCTGCCGACCCCAATCGTTACCAGACGGTGTATGCTACCGCACCGGGTAGCGCGGCTGCCCCTACCGCCGGGTTGCATTTTACCCCCCAATTACTTGAGCGACTTGCCAATAAAGGAGTCAGTTTTGAGCGCGTGTTGCTGCATGTTGGTTTGGATACCTTCCAACCCGTCAAGGAGGAGAACGCGCTAGAACATAAAATGCACAGTGAATGGTGTCAGCTTGAAGCCGAAGTGGCGGAGCGGTTGAATCAGGTCAGGGCGCAGGGTGGGCGCATAATTGCGGTTGGCACTACCACCGTTCGCACTCTTGAAACCGCCTTTGACCAGAATAGCGGCAAGTTGGCAAGCTATTCAGGCGACACCCGGATTTATCTCTATCCCGGCAAGCAGTTGCGCTCGATTGATGCGCTGGTGACTAATTTCCATCTGCCTCGCAGCACCTTGCTATTGCTGGTGAGCGCATTCGCCGGACGCGAGTTTATGCTGAAGGCTTACAATGAGGCGGTGAGGTTGAGCTATCGCTTTTTCAGTTTTGGAGATGCTATGCTGATACTATAGGTTGAGGATGAGCCAAATTTTAAGCGGAAAAACAATTTTTATCACGGGCGGCACTCGCGGCATCGGCAAAGCTATTGCGCTAATGGCGGCGCAGCAAGGCGCACAGATAGCAATTACCTATCGCGACCCTGCTAAAATGCGCCGCGCTATGCAAGCTAAACATGAGTTGGAAAAGAGCGGGGCGCAAGTCTTATTATTACAACTTGACATAACCGATGGGAGTCGAATTAGTCACTGTCTGCAAGAAACCAAACAAGCTTTCGGGAAAATAGACGGGCTGATATTGAACGCGGCGGGGGGGCTTGAAGCAGACAAAGATGCAAACTACGCGATGCGCTTTAACCGCGATGCGAATCTATGGCTGTTGAATGGGGCGCGAGAAATGGGCTTGTTGGGTAAGAGGGCGTGGGCAATTTTCATTACCAGTACATGGGCGCATGATTATCCGAAGATTGAGCCACCATCGTTTTATCTGTCGGTAGCAATCACCAAACGCGCCGCCGAAGATGCTTTGCTGTCGCTTGTTCCAGAATTGGCGCAAAGCGGGGTGGGGATGGGCGTGGTGGTTGCACCTTTAGTCAGTGATACCGGCGCATTTGCGGTGATAAAGTTGCGCCATCGTGAGGTTCTGTCGCAAGAAACCGAAGAAGGGCGCATGATTTCGCCGGAGACGGTGGCAGAAGCGACTCTTTCATTTCTGAAAAAGCCGGAAGTAGAATCTGGGCATATTATTTATCTTTAGGATGGGGGCAAAGTGGCGGTCGAGTACGAAGAACTGAAACGTTCAGCTAATAGCGCGGCAAGGGCGGGCATTTTGCATACCCTTCATGGCGATATTCCAACGCCCGTATTTATGCCGGTGGGTACGCAAGCAACCGTTAAAACTCTCAGTAACGCCAATCTTTATGAACTGGATGCGAAGATTATTCTGGGTAATACTTACCACCTGTATCTGCGTCCCGGTCATGAGTTGATTCGCGAGATGGGCGGTCTGCACCGTTTCATGAACTGGAAACGCCCCATTTTAACCGATAGCGGCGGTTTTCAGGTGTTCAGCCTTGGACCACTCCGTAAGATTGATGAGGAAGGCGTGACCTTCAAGTCGCACATTGACGGCAGTAGCCATCGCTTTACCCCCGAAGTGGTGATGAATATCGAGCGTGACATCGGCGCAGATATTATCATGGCTTTTGACGAGTGCGCCCCCTATCCGAGTAACCCGGAATATACCCGCGCTGCTATGGAGCGTACTCATCGTTGGGCGGCGCGTTGCTTGGAAGAATATCATCGCAACGGCACACCCGCTACACAAGCGTTGTTCGGAATTGTGCAGGGCGGTTTTTACCACGAACTGCGCCATGAAAGCGCACGCTACTTGACGCAAGAACTGGATTTTCCGGGCTATGCGCTTGGGGGTTTAAGCGTGGGCGAACCAAAGGAAATCTTCTATGAAATGATGGCTTCTACTGCGCCGCTCATGCCTCGCCACAAACCGCTTTATGTTATGGGCGTGGGTTCGCCTGAAGATTTGCTGGAAGGTATTTTGCATGGGGTGGATATGTTCGATTGCGTGCTGCCAACTCGCATTGCCCGGAATGGCGCATGTATTGTGAAGGACGGGCGTTTGAACCTGCGAAATGCGGGTAACTCTCGCGATGAACGCCCCATTCAGGAGGGCTGCGGTTGCTATACTTGCCAGAATCACAGTCGTGCCTATTTGCGACACCTCTTTCGCTGCGAGGAGGTTTTGGGCTTACAGTTGGCAACCATCCATAATGTTCATTTTCTGGTGGATATGATGCAACAGGCGCGTGAGTCTATTTTTGCAGACCGCTTTGAGGACTTCCGTGAACAATTTCTGGCAAATTTCCGCATCATTCCGCATGAGATTCGTGAGAAGAACCGTGAGGCGCGTGCTGCCAGCCATAAAAAGAAGAATTAATCTCGCCATAGCTCTTAGAACTAGTTAGGGTGTTTGTGCTATTATATGCCTTGAAAATTCCAACTTTGTTATTGAAAAACTTGCAAGATAATAAATGAGCTTACGTCTTCAAAAATTACTACCCTTTGCCATATTTTTATTCAGCTTCCTAACGCTACTTATACCTTTTCAAATGCCCTATACTTACTCCCTCCAGATTGGCGACCTTCAGGACGAGTGGCAGGTTATACAGGGCTTTGGTGAGCGCGAGAATAACGAGAATTTCTCGTTTCGCTGGACTATTGACGAAAAAGCTGAACTAAGGCTGCCAGACGTTGGTTCGCCCAGTCGTATCGGATTGGTTGGAGTCGCACCTCGCCCCGACAATTCCCAGCCCAAAACCACTATTTCTGCCGAAGGGGTAATTACTTCATTCCTGTTTGCCCCTACTGCTGCCAGCTTACCACCAGACTCTAAAGGTCGCCTTACCTTCGAGGCTTCCGGCGCAAGCCCGGCTTTCCGTCTTTTGCCTCAGCAAGTATATATAGCCAGTCCCCTGTTTCAGCCTAAAAATGACCCTCGTTCGTTGGGAATTGTGGTCAGTCTGGTTTATGTAAAAACCACTCCTAACAGTTTTGGTTTGGTACTTCCACCGCTTTCACTATGGCTAGGTTGGAGTTTGTTGGTAACGCTTGTTTTCATAAACCTTAGCTACACTCCACAAAAGGGCAAAAGCTTTTCGGCTCAATTTCTGAGACAATATAGCTTTACCGCCTTGGCATTAATGGCTGGTATCTTGGGGCGCATTTTGCTACCCACCCCCTACTTAGTGTACGGGGCGAACCTTGCTTGGGGAGCTTTGCTGCCGTTGCTCTTCCTGTCCCTTTCGCGTTGGTCGCTACTAGGGAGAATCTTCCTGTTTCAACGCCCTGCTTGGGGCTTACTAGCGTTGCAACTATTCGGAGTAACGCTGGCTTTCTACAATCTGGTGGGGGCGGTATTTGTAGGCGCGTTGCTGGCGGTTTCTGGACTTATCCTGCTGAGCTATGCTTGGAAAGGGCGCTTTAGTGGGAATCTGGAGAACTGTAGTTTGCTGGTTTCAGGCAGCGTAGCTTCCGGTTGGGGCTTCTGGCAAGGTCGAATTCCCTACGAGCAAGATACTATAATATTTCATCTCTATTGGGTAAACGAACTTGATAGGCTTATCAAGTTGGGTAACCTCTACCCCCGTTGGTCGCCTATTTTCAATTACCAACTAGGCGGCTCTATTTTCAACTTTTACCCACCATTTGGGCGCTACCTTACGGAAGCCTTTCATTTACTGGGTATGACTGTCAACAACAGCACAATGGCGACTCAGTTCGCAATTATAGTGGCTGGAATCTTTGGGGCATATTTTCTGTGTGTGGAAATAATCAAAGATAAACAGGCTGCGTTACTTGGCGCTTTTATATATTGCTATTTTCCTTACCGCCTTGCCGATATGTACACGGGAGGGACGCTGGCTTTCCAGTTAGCCGGAGCAGTGACTCCTTACATACTCTGGCTGATGCTACTGCTTGTCCGACATCCCACAAAGCAACGCTACTGGTTTTGGCTAGGTTTTAGCGCAGCCCTGCTGGCGCTAAGTAATGTGCCTGCCGTTCTGTGCTTTGCCCCCATAGCAGTTATCTTTCTGGTGGGCTTGCTCGGTTTGCAATGGAAGCATGACAAACTGGTAGTTCGCCAAACCCTGCTAGGTCTGATGGTAGCAGGTGCAGTTGCTTTTGGCTTAAGCGCGTTTTATTTGATACCCACCGCTGTTGAAAACGGCTTGCTCAGCCAAGATTTGAACCAGAATAACCTTGCGGAAACAGGCGCACACTTCAACTTCTTTTCAGATTCTTCCGAAAGTTTCGCCCTATGGCGACCTATCAAAATTTACATAGATGATTTTCGAGTATTTGGCACCTTGCATTTCTGGCTTGGGGGAGTAGGCTTGTTATTCCTTCTTACCTCTCGCCGGGTTAATCGCCCTCTAGTGATTTTGCTTGCTTCCATTACCGCTTTCGTCATTTTCCTGCAATACCCGCCCTCTAAATTTATCTGGCAGCTTTATCCATTAAGCTCAACTGTACAATATGCCAGCCGCCTGATGTATGCTTTGGCAGCGTTGCTGGCTCCTCTTATCGCTGGATTAGCGATTCGTCGTAAAACCCTGCCGGGTCGTCTATTAACGCTTATCAGTTCTCTGCTGGCGGTGGTTCTGACGCTATATGCCTGTTTCTACAGTTTTAACCCCACTTACCTGCCTTTCAAATTTGATGGCGCGATTAGCGTGAAAATCTTGACCGAGCAGGTGAGAAGTGCTGACCCCATGTATCTACCGAAAGGCTGGAGCAATCTTCGTAATTTCGACCATTATCGCACCCCACAATTTGATGACCAACGCCCTTCTAGTCCAGCCGATACGCTCTCTTGGAATATCACCGGAAGTGATAGCTATCAGTTGGAGGCAACCCTAAGTAAACCCGGAAGCGTGACCGTACCATTAATTTTTTATCCGGGCTGGTGGTTTGCAAAGGATGTGCAGGGGCAAACTTATTCTGTGACTCAGGGTGTGGAAGCTCCTTTTGTGCAGCTTAATCTTCCCGCCGGAGTCCAGCGGATTACAGTTAAGTTGCAGGATACCCCTGACCGTTTAGTCGGAAATTGGCTCACTATGTTAACGTTGGCGGGAGTTGGCGGCTATAGCCTTTATCGCTGGCTTAGAGGTAAACGCCCACGCCTAATGTCTGCGCCGGAACCTACTGTAATCCAGAACTGATTCCCCGAAAACGCTTAGACCCCATAGATAGGCTGTGCCGCCTGTTTTTTTATAATTACGGCGTGGGCTATGGTAAAATAGGGCGAGTTTGGAAAATTTCAGGTAATTTTCAGTAAGAAAGTAGAATTAAAAAAATGAAGGGTGATTATAATAAAGCCGGATTTGAAACTCGCGCTATCCATGCCGGGCAACCTGCCGACCCTCAAACCGGAGCGGTATCCGTGCCAATTTATCAAACTTCTACCTATGCACAGGAAGAAGTTGGCAAGCATAAAGGCTACGAATATTCGCGCACCCATAATCCCACCCGTACCGCACTGGAATTGTGCGTTGCTTCGCTGGAGGGCGGAGAGAACGCGCATGCCCTTGCCTTTGCCAGCGGTTTGGGCGCAGAGACAACTCTGTTGCTTAGTTTGCGCTCCGGCGACCATGTTTTGCTCAGCGATGACGTTTATGGTGGCACTTACCGTCTATTTGCGCGGGTTTTAAGCCAACATGGTATCCAATTCGACCTTGCCGACCTGACCGACCTTGAACGTGCTGCAGGGAAGATGCGTAGTGCCACTAAATTGGTTTGGCTGGAAACGCCAACCAACCCATGGCTCAAGGTTATAGACATTGCTTCGGTGGCGGAGATGGCGCATAACGCCGGTTCGTTGCTGGTGGTGGATAACACCTTCGCTTCGCCTTATTTGCAACGCCCTTTGGAATTTGGCGCGGACGTAGTTTTACATAGCAGCACCAAGTATTTAGGCGGACATAGTGATGCGGTGGGCGGTTTGCTGGTAATGCACGATAAGGAATTGCGTGACCGCATCGCCTTTTTCCAAAATGCGGCAGGAGCGGTGCCGGGTCCCTTCGATAGTTGGCTGATTATGCGAGGCATCAAAACGCTGCCGATACGCATGCGGGCGCATCAAGAAAACGCGCTGGCGATTGGTCATTTCTTGGAACAGCACCCAAAAGTTGAACAAGTAATGTATCCGGGCTTGCCTAGCCATCCACAGCACGAACTGGCGAAACGGCAAATGGACGGCTTTGGCGGGATGCTCTCCTTTAGCGCGAAGGGTGGAGAGGCGGAGGCGCGTGCTATCGTAGCGCGTACCAAAATCTTTACGCTGGCGGAAAGCCTCGGTGGAGTGGAATCCTTGATAGAGCATCCCGGCGCAATGACCCATGCGAGCTTGGCTGGCAGCCCCATTGAGATGAACCCGGCGTTGGTGCGGCTATCAGTGGGCATTGAATCTACCGAAGATTTGCTGAGCGACCTTGAACAGGCGTTGGGCTAATTCGCGAAGATGGCGGCAAACACTAAGGATGCTGAAATAGAAATGAAGCAAACTGGAAGGCAAATATACCAAACGGTAATGCCTATATTGTGGTTGTTGGCATTTATGGCTTTGCTTGCGCTTGCTACACTTCGCCCGGAACTAGAAGTATCTTTGCTGGGCAATGGTTCAAAAGATAACTTGCAAGGTTTAAATCGTTTTGTGCTAATCGAGCGTACCGGCTTTTCTTCTTTGCAAAGTGACGAATCCAGTGGAAAGACATTCCAGCGCATAGCCATTGATACTCCTGCCACCGTTCGCCTTGCCGCTTTCAGCTATCATCCGGTTAGACTCAAGCTTGGTTATCAGGGCGGTTCTTTACAGGTTAAAGCAAATGGACAATCACTTTCCACGTTACCGGTTACTGCCGCTTTTAAGGAATATCAATTGGAATTTACGCCCGCTAGTTTGGATAACGACGGCGGGCTTTTTATTGTTTTGAGTTTTACTGGAGCGGCTCAAATTTCCAATGCTACCCTCGATTTTTCCAATCAGTGGCAACCGTTCTTGTCAGATTCGACTTATTTATCGGCATTAGTGTGCGGTTTATTGGTCGTATTGTTGGTTTTTAGCTTATTGCCGCATCGATTAAAAACCCCTATAGCCGGTATCTTTATGTTGGCGATAGGGTTGAGCTTGTCGGGTATAAGTTTTACTCTTGCCGGACAGACGCTGACGGCAGGATTTAGCGGCGAATTAAATGCTGGGGTGTTTTGGCTTCTAATTGTTTCTGCTCTGTATCTGGCAATGTTTGGGCTAATCCACAGTTTAGTCACTGCCCCTGTTCTGTGGAATAATGGGGATTCGGTAGCGCTGTATCCAATTTTAAAAACTCGCTGGGATAATTTGCAGATATACAAGCCTACTGCTGCTGCCACTCTTGTATTAATTGCTGCCAATACCGGGTTAATGATATTACTCTATAGTGTTCCGCTGGTTACTAACGGGGGTTGGGCTGAGTTAGCGCGTTATTGGGATGGTCCCGGTTATTTATTAGCTGCAAAAACATTCTACGACCCTCACGATTCTATGCTGGCATTGCCCGGTTTCTCCAAATATTCCAACATTTATTGGTCGGCACATTTTCCCGGTTATGTGTTGCTCATCCGGGCATTATCCCCGTTATTCGGCTATATCGCCCCGATGTTTATAATCAACTATGTGGCGACCATTATTTTTGGCGTAACTCTCTATCGCTTACTAAAAGATTTCGGCTATTCTACCAAACCGTTATGGTTGTCGGTGTTGTTTCTTTTCTTGCCGTTGCGCTGGTTGCTATACCATAGCGTGGGGGCGAGCGAAGGCATGGCGTTGATGTTCATTGTTCTGTCTTTCTATGCTTTCAAAAAGCGGCAATGGTGGTGGGCAGGGCTATGGGGAGCGGGTCTGGTGGTGACTCGCGCCAATGGAATTTTTATGCTGGGCGGATACGGGTTATACTTGTTGTGGGAAGCCCGTATAGGGCTTAAAATGGCACAGCCTAAACCCGTATTGGCACGAATTTCAGGCTTTATTGTGGCGATAAACTGGCGAGCAGTGGCGGGCTTATCGCTGATGCCGCTGGCATTGGTGGCGGTTTTCAGCTTATACGCCTCGCGTTATGGCGATTTCTTTGCTTATATAAAAATCCCGGAAGACGTGAAGCATGTTTACCCCATTCCATTACTCTCGTTGGCTGTCACAGCCTCGCGCAGCGAAGGAAATTTCTATTATTATATAATCGAAGCAGCGGGTTTAGCGCTTCTCTGGAGACGCAAGCTGTACGACCTATTTTGGCTTGGTCTGGTGTTTTTCGTGCCAACTTTATTTATGTTACACGATGATATTTTGCGCTACTCCCTTCCGGCTTTTCCTTTTGTGCTAATAGCTCCTTATGCGCGTGTGTTGGAGTCAAAAATTGCCTACTATATCGCTCCTGTGGCGTTGTTGGGAGTGTTAATATATAGTTGGACACAATTGGGTTTTAACAAATTGGAAGGGGAAAATTGGCAGCAGATGTTGGAGTTATTGAAATAAACAATGAGTAAATTATCAGATATTTATTGGAAAACACGCGAGAAAAGCGGCATTATGTGGCGGCGCAGCGTGGGGCGTGTGGTGGATTGGCCACCATCGCCGGGTCGCTTTGTGGTTGGGAACGCGGAAAGCGCTGTGGCAGTTTGCACGCTTAGTAGCACAGCGTTGATTGATCAACTGAACCCGCATTATGCTGCTATAATCGGGCGAGTTTATACCCCAAATCTGGGTATAGAGCGCATGATTATCAATGTGGTTTCTAACCCCCGTTTGCGCTATCTGGTGCTGTGTGGGCGCGAGTCGCCCGTGTTCAAGGTAGGTGAGGCAACAATAAAAATATTCGAGAATGGGCTAGACGAGCATGGCAAAATTATCGGGGCGAGTGGCGCAATGGCAGAACTTCCCAACTTGTCGCCTGAAATGCTGGAAACTTTCCGCAATCAATTCAAACTGATTAACCTAATTGACGAGGTGAACCCGAAGAAGGTGGACAAGGTACTTGCCGAATATTTCGCGCTTAACGCTCCCCCTTATGCCCCGCAAGGTCTTTTCGTGCGCCCTGATAATGAGAACAGCTATATCACCATGCAAGCGCACCGCCGCCAATGGCTTGAATTTGACCCCTCCGGCTATTTCTTTATCCATATAGATTGGGAGCAGCACGAACTGGCGTTGGAGCGTTATACTACCGATAAGCGACTAACTCATGTTATTCGGGGGCGTGCTGCCGATGTGCTGTACCACACCGTAATTGCAGAGAAGCTACTCTCTCAGATGGAGCATGCCGCTTATCTGGGTGCCGAACTGGCAAAAGCCGAAACCGCCCTATACAATGGGCTGAACTACGAGCAGGACAAGAAAATCAGGGTGGCTGACCGCGCTAGTGCGGCGGAAAGGCTTGAGGATGGCGGTAATCAATCCAGCTAAGCCTTTGAATATCGGGTTCGATGCCCGCATGGTTTTTTACCGTCAGGCAGGTATTGGACAATATATCCTGAACTTGCTGCGGGAAATGGCACAGTTGCGTGACCCGCGTTTTCACCTGACCGTGTACCAGAGCCGCAAGGAGAAATCCCCACCGCAGCAATGGCTCGGCTATGAAATGCACTCGCGGAAGTTGTGGACACCCCCGCACCACCGCTATGAGCAATATGCGCTACCCTTTGAAATTGCGCTGGGTAGCCCACAGGTTTTGCATAGCCCAGATTTTATCCAACCCTTTTTTCGTCCGATTCGGCGCGGAATCCTTCCTGCGCGTGCCGCTTCTGTTATTACCATCCACGACCTAGCGTTTAAGCAATTCCCGCATCTACTAACCGAAGAAAGCGCCCGTTATTATGGGCAGGTCGAGCGTGCCGCCCAAAACGCACAGCGTATCATTGCGGTATCGCAAAACACCGCAAAGGATGTGATAAACTATCTGAAAGCCTCGACTGAAAAGGTGCGAGTGGTGTACGAGGCTGCCCACCCGCTGTATTGCCCCCTTACTCCCCCTGAAATGGAAAAACTCGGCAAATACGGGGCGCATGTTGTTGCCGAAAAGCTACGCAATAAGGGCGTGCGTGAGGATGAACAATTCATCTTGTTTGTCAGTACCATCGAACCGCGCAAAAATCTGCCCACTCTGTTACAGGCATATCGGGGCATAGTGGATCAATTGGGTGAGAACGCGCCGCGCTTGGCGCTGGCAGGGCGCGAGGGTTGGCTGTTCCGCGACATTTATCATGAGGCTTTGGATTTGGGGCTTGGGGACAAACTTATTTGGTTGGGGGGCGTTTCAACCGAAGAGCTTTTGTGGTTGTATAATAGAGCGGCTTGTCTGGCAATGCCTAGCCTATATGAAGGCTTTGGGTTACCGCCTCTCGAAGCGTTGGCTTGCGGAACTCCGGCGTTGGTGGCGGATACCAGTAGCTTGCCGGAAGTGGTAGGAGCAGCGGGTGTAATTTTGCCGTCCCAAGAACCGCTCGTTTGGAAAGATGCCTTGCTGGAATTGTGGCAAAATCGGGTGCTACGCAAGCGAGAAACTCTGGAAAAAGGCGCGGCGCAGGCAGCCCGCTTTTCATGGCGCAAAGCGGCTCAAGAAACCCTTGAAATTTATCTGGAAGCGTACAAAACATGAAACTGGTGGTAGGGCTGGGCAATCCCGGCTTTCAATACGAAAAGAACCGTCATAACGTAGGCTTTCAATGCCTTGATTTTTTTGCTGTCCAGCATAGTATTAGATTTGATAAAAAGAGTATGCATGCCTTCTGGACTAAAACTAGTATCGGGGGTCAAGAGGTGGCTCTGGTAAAGCCTCAAACCTTCATGAACCTGAGCGGAACCAGCGTGCTACAACTTGCGAACTTCTACAAGATAAACCCACGAGAGGATTTATTGGCTATATCGGATGACCTTGACCTACCCACAGGGAAAATCCGATTGCGTACCAACGGTAGTAGCGGTGGTCAAAATGGCTTGAAGAATATCTTTGAAGTGTTTGGTACTCAGGAAATCCAGCGCATGCGAATAGGTATCGGACGACCACATTACGGCAAGCCCCATGATTATGTTCTGAACGATTTTTCCGCTGAACAGGTTCCTATAATTACCGATGCGTTGGAGAAAGCTTCTGAAGCCATCGAAACATGGATAACACAAGGAATCGCCAAAGCTATGAATCTTTATAATAACTTGCCATAAAGACCTTGAAGCCAACCGAAAGTATTTTAATTGTTGCAGTTCCATTTGAATAATGTCCTGTACGCAATGATTTATTGCTAAGTATGAATTGGACGGCATAAATTATAACAGGTAATATTTATGTGCGGAAATCATTTTTATAATACGGGGAAATCATTTTCAAATGTCGATTTGTGAAGCGTTCTTGTTCACTAGAATAGATACACAACATAAAGCGGTTTCGCAAAGCACAATTTTATGGGTGTTGGGCGGTTCTACGGTAGCAGTATTTTCAAATATGTATGCTACGCAGCCGATATTACCGATTATCGGTGAAGAATTTGGCTTGAAGCCTAGCGAAGCAGGTATGACTGTTAGTGCATTGGTACTAGCGGTAGGTTGTAGCGCGGTATTTTTCGGATTCCTGATAGATCGTTTTGGACCTCGCCGAGTGATGGTAGCAAGTACGCTGGCATTGGTCTTTCCTACCTTGATGTGTGCCGTTTCGCCTTTTTTCCAATTCCTATTGCTGTCCCGTGTCGCACAAGGACTCTTAATTCCGGGTTTTATTGCCGGGGTACTTGCCTATATTCACGAGGAATTTTCCAGTAGGCGCGGAATGGCAATCGGTTGGTACACCGCCTCAACTATCTTTGGGGGCTTTTCAGGGCGCGTAATTGGCGGGTTGCTGACCGAATTTGTAAACTGGAGAACCGCATTTGTAGGGTTTGCTCTTTTTAATCTGGTAGCCTATTTGATAATGCGCCGCTACCTGCCAGAATCGCATCATTCCTCGCGCAATGCTACCAATCGCAGCAAAGGACACAGCTTAAACAGTTTTATTATTGCCTTCAAAAATCGCAATCTGGTGGGCGCATTTCTGGTAGGTCCTGCAATATTTTTCCCTTTTATCGGCTTGTTTACCTACTTGCCTTATTATCTTACCAAACCTCCTTTCAATCTCTCCACCTTGTTGGTTAGCTTTATCTTCGTGGTGTATCTAATCGGCACTTTTTCCGCGCCCATCGCAGGCAGATTAAGCGATAGGTATAGCCGCCGGGCGGTTATAGGGATAGGGTTATTGATAATGATGTTTGGTATTGCCCTAACCCTGACTCCATGGCTGTTATCGGTTTTCGCGGGGTTGCTATTTTTATGTTTCGGTATGTTCACGGTGCAATCCACTACCAACGCTTATGTTGGCGACAATATTCAGGAAAATCAGGGGCGCGGTAGTGCGGTAGCGCTCTATCAGATGTTTTTCTATCTGGGCGGTACTATTGGCGGCATTGTTCCCGGTTTGTTATGGCAGAGTGGCGGTTGGCTACCCTTAATATGTGGATGTCTTGCCGCGTTGGTTGCCGGATTCCTCGCTGTCGTGTGGGTTTGCCGTTAACACGAATTTGCTTTGTTTGCGCTTTATTATAGGGTAGTTGCAAAATCAGAAAATTGTTTTTGTAGCCACACTTCCCAAAACCCCTTCTTTGTATTGAGCAATGCCATTCCTGCAACCGCCCTGACCGCCTAATTCCCTTATTTTCATTAATTTGAATTTTGCTATAATATGTAAAGTAGAATTTATTCACCTACCCTACCTTTTTACGCTTCTGGAAAGGGCGATACTGGATATGCCTCGCAAAGTAATATTATTAACCTTATCAATAATTCTATCAGGAATTTTTATAACTAGCTTTGCCAGTGGCGGTTTGAAATTACCCGAAGCAGGCGCTGCTACCGACCAAAATGCCGAATTATTTGGGCTGGTAGGGCGTGACCCGTGGTACGAGTGGAATACTAACCCCAACTCTCCTAATACTATGAACTATGAGTTTATGGATAATATGGCTCGCCAAATGGCGTTAATGGGCGTGCGGTGGGTGCGTATAGAATTTCGTGCCGATGTTGCAGGAGGGATACGCGGAGGCGTTTTTAATTATCAGAAATATGATGATTTTATCTTCAATATTGCGCCTCGCTACCATTTAAAGATACTGGCATTATTGGGGGCGGATACTATTACCAGTAAGAGCGCCAGTGACCCTGATTTATTTTATCCGCGTCTGAATGACCCTGCCGACCGTTCTGACCGTACTAACAATTGGATTAGGGTTTTTGCAGCACGCGCCAAAGAAATAACAGACCATTACGGTGATGCAGTACAGGCTTATGAAATATTGAATGAGCCAAATATATGGTACGGTATTGCTGCAAATCCCGATAGTATTGGCGCGTTGATGTCCTATACTTATCGAACTCTCAAGCCTGACCATCCCAATTCGCGTTTTATTACTGGCGCGGTGATTGCTCCCGGTGCGCCCGGTTCTGACCCGCTCGGCTATTTGAGCGCGATTTATCGCTCTCCGGCGGTACAGGATTATAATTATAGCAAGCAATATGCGAATAATAACCCTTTCCCGTGGGATGGAATCGGCTGGCACCCCTATTTTCTGGAAAATGTAAATGCTTCTATTGCCAGCACTAGAGATGCGGCAGCGCGTATGCGACAGGCGGGTGATAATTTCAGCAAGTTGTGGATTACGGAGGTAGGGCGACCTGCTCAGCTAAATGCTAACGGTTGTGGGGCTACCGCCGAAGAAGCAGACCAATCGGATTTCTTGACGCGCTATTACAGTACGATATTGGCAAATGACTTGGATAAAGTTCAAACTATCTTTTGGTTTAAATATGAGGATTTCTATGAAGGCGATACAACACATGCGTGGGGTCTGGTAAAGCTGGATACGGATAATAAAAATGGGTATAAAGTGAGCGGTAGGGCTGTATATTTGAAAGCGGGTTATTATGCCTACCAAAATTTAGCTAACCCTGACCCCGGCATTCTCGGCTTACCAATTGATAAGGTCGCCCCTCCCGCCAATCAGTATTCGCCCTCTAACCCGGATGGCTCATTCTATTTTTCTGAAACAGGTCATACTTTGAGCGGCGCTTTCTTGAAATACTGGATAAAATACGGCGGGTTGGATTTGTTCGGCTTTCCGCTCACCGAACCGTTTCAAGAAGAGAGCCGAACTGACGGCAAGAAATATCTGGTTCAATATTTCCAGCGGGAACGCTTTGAATATCATCCCGAATTTACCGGAACACCCTACGAGGTTTTGTTAGGGTTGTTGGGTAATGACATATTAGCTTCGGCTTGCCGCTCTTTCCCCCGCGCCGCTGCTCCAACAATCCCGCTACCCGCAGACCGTTTTTATTTTCCTGAAACGGGACACTATCTGGGCTTTGGGTTTAAGGGTTACTGGCAGCAACACGGCGGT
This sequence comes from Candidatus Chlorohelix sp., assembly GCF_037138995.1. Taxonomy (NCBI): domain Bacteria; kingdom Bacillati; phylum Chloroflexota; class Chloroflexia; order Candidatus Chloroheliales; family Candidatus Chloroheliaceae; genus Candidatus Chlorohelix; species Candidatus Chlorohelix sp. The sequence continues at coordinate 18,654 of NZ_JBAXHI010000019.1, forward strand.
CTTTCAATTTTTGGCTATCCGGTGAGTGAGGCATTCTCTGAAGCTGGTACTGATGGTAAAAGCTATGTGGTGCAATATTTCCAGAGAGCGCGTTTTGAATACCACCCGGAATTTACCGGAACGAAATATGAGGTGCAACTTGGCTTGTTAGGTTTCCAGATACTCAGGCAACGGGGGTGGGTACATTAGCTTTCCAGCGCAGCAACATTATGTCGTTCTGATTCTTCAAATGTCGCGCTGAACCATGCTTCTAGAATTTCTTTTGCTATTTGCTCAGAAACCAAGCGCAAACTAAGCGCCAGTACATTTGCATCGTTCCATTTGCGTGCGCCCTCTGCTGTTGCGGGGTCGGTGCAAAGCGCGGCGCGTACCCCCGGCACTTTGTTGGCAGCAATGCTCACGCCTGTGCCAGTCCAACAACATGCTATACCTTGCTGATAAATGCCTTTTGCCACGCCTTCGCCCACTCTCTTGCCTACTTCAGCCCATTGTTGAGCGTGTTCCTCCGGGCTACCGTCAGGATTAAGCGTACCAATCGGGTGAACCTCATGCCCTCTTTTTTGCAACTCTTCTATCAGGAAATCGGTCAGATGGGAACGCTCGTCACTGCCAATAATTAGTTTCAATATTTGCCTCTCAATTTTGCGGGGATATTTTAAGCCGTTCATCTATGGTAATAACCGGGTGCGCCGCGAATTGAGGCTGCCAGCGTTTTGATTCAGCTTGTTGCAAAGAGGCTTGCCAGTTTACCGCGTCAAAGAACGCCAACGCTCGCTTTTTATATTCTTTTGGTATTCTGCCAAATATTTCTACATGCCCTGATTCTGGGTCAATCCAAAGGGTTTTCGGCTCTTTCGCCAGCGCGTAAAGTATTCGGCTATTTTCTAACGGGGTTAAGGTATCGGAACCGCCATGAATTAGAAATAGGGGGCGGGGCGCAATACGGCGCACAAAACTTGAGGGGTGGGATTTTTTTGCAAGGAAGCGATGGTGCATTGCCATTTGAGCATAGGCGTATTTGGCAAGGAAGGTTGCCAAAGACTCCGGAAGCTTAAACTGACGATTTATTTCAGTTGTAATAGAACGCCATAACTCAGAAAAAGGGCTATCGGCTACAACTGCCGCGATGTGAGGGTTTTCTGCCGCCGCTATTATGGCTGCGGCTGCGCCCATAGAAAAGCCAATAACACCAATCCTTCTTTCACCACGATTCAAAAGCCAATCCACCGCCGCATGCAGGTCTATGCGCTCAATATATGCCATCGAAGTTCCGTTTGAGCCTTCGCTGCGCCCGTGTCCCCGAAAATCAAACATAAAAACATTGTAGCCGCCTTGGCGCAACCACTCTGCATGCTGAATATCCGGCACTTTTGAACCGGCGTAACCATGCGCTATAATAATAGTAGCTTTTGAGTTTTCAGCAGGAATAAACCAGCCCTGCAACTTTAATTTATCTCGTGTGAGAAAGGTAAATTCTTCAAATTCAAGACCAAGTATTGCCGGAGTTTGGTTATCCAATTGTCGTGGCGGATAACAAAGACGCTTAACCGCATATTTATGCAAAAGCTGTCTAAAGCTCAGGCTGACCCCGATAGTAGCAGCTATAGCCGCAAGACGCATTTTTAGCATACGCTACAAACCCCTAAATTTACAGAATGAGTAATCGCTACTTATTAAATTATACGAGCAGAATTAGCGCAAGTTTCAACCCGAACCGGGCGGTAGGATGTAGTAAAAAACACGGGAGTACCATATTACCAGCCCTTCCCATGCTAAATAAACTACCAGAATTATGGAGAGGGTTGGTACAACTATACGCAATATTGCGCGGTTTTTTGAATTGAGGAAATCGGAGAGTTTTACCAGCGCAAAGCCGCTCAACAAGCAGAGCAAAGGAGCGGCAAAGAGCATATGCTTTTGGAGCAGGTTTACCCGCAAATCAACCAGCGCGAACAGTAAAAATATTGCCAGCCATGCTGCCCACAAACCGTAAACCGCTTTTTGGAATGGGGTAGCTTCTTTTTTACGGTAGGGTAATAGAGTAACGATACCTACTAACGCCAACAAAAACGGTATTAATCGGAAATGCACCCATAGCTGTGGAAAAAAGCCGCTTAGAAGCTCTTTGCCCAATAATGCTTTAGTTTGACCGATTGAGCCTGAGCTTCCTAGCTTTTCTAACAAAGCCGGGAGTGATACCGTCAAGAAAGAAAACAGATAAAAACCGTAGTACAACGCTAATGCCAACCCAAAACCAATTGAACCGATTATGGCGAGTCGGAAGGCGGCATTGCGTGTTTCAGGTCGCGCAAGCCACCAGAAAAATAACGCTATAACCAATGTACCTAGTAACAAAAAGGTGCTGGTATGAGCCAGCAAAGCGAAGCCCAATGCCAAACCCGCCACAATGCTTTTCTTATTGGAAACTTTGTCTGAATTAATTGCGCTGAGCAAAAGCGCGAAGAAGATGAGCGTCAGCCAGTGCGCGAGCATAGAATTATACCCGCCATCGCTGAACAGCAAATAACTGAGCGGATAGAATCCCAGTAATCCGGCAGCAATAACCCCTGCCCTACCGCCGAAATCCTTGCCATAGGCTTGCCTTGCTATGATGTATATTAGGAAAAGTTGGGAGGCTTCTAGCCACGCCGCGAGGCAATTTACCGCAGCATATAAATCCGGGTTATGTCCCGGAAAGATTAGCGCAAGTGGCGCGGCAAAAAGATAGAACAAAGGTGAATAGGGCAAGGTAAAGTTTATGCCCCATTGCCCCAACACCGCAGAACCTGACTCCGCGCCTGTCACACTCTTTCCGGCAGTAATATTGAAATATTGGTTCCAGAAATCGCCGGGATTTTCCCAGAAACGTAAAATCTGATGAATCCGAAACCAATGGTCAATGGTTGAAAAAGCCGGATGGTTCAAACCTGCCGCTTTTATTACGAATACGGCGCAAAACAGCAACCCTAACCAACGGGCTTGCGCTGTGGGAATCACTTCACCTATCCAGCGTGCGGTTACTCGTAACCCCAGAACCAGCAAGGGATAAGCCAGCAAGATATTAAGCCATAATTCCGTGAGAGGCGGCATAAGATAGGGGCGATAGAAACCGAGCGCAATAGCCAGTGCAAGGGCTAAACCTGCGCCCCAAAACCCCGCCGCTCGCTCTGACCATCCCGCTCTGACCCCCCATAAAAATACGAGGGAAAGTATTGTCAGCAACATTGCAAGGTGCGGCAAACTTGGGATTATGGGGCGCCCATTCGTTGGGGTTGCTTCCAGCCTTACTTTGCTGACTACTACGCCAAGCGGCAGATTATGAGTTTTGTCGGGAAAAGGGTTAAGGGTACGCAAGGTAAAAATCAGGTCGCCTTCAAGTTTGCTGCCGTTCGAGCTATAGTCAAAGCGGTAGGGGTTGTTGCCGGGACCAACTTTGACTTCCCCTAGCAAGGTCTGTTCATGCCACACCTGCACTTTTGCAGGAGCAAGAGCCGCCGGGCGACCCCCCACTGCCATAGTTATAATCAAGGTGGCGGAAGGGACACGTCCATAGCCATAAAATCTTAATCGGCTTTCATCGCTTGACCACCGGAAGGAAAATTCATTATTTGACTCAGGTTGGTTAAAAGACTGAGCATACAAATTATCGCCGGCGCTGGTGATGCCAAGCGCGAACTCAAAGACTTGTGGAATCTGATAGGCAAGGGTAAAGAGAGTTGCGGAAAAAAGTAGCAGCGCATGCAACACCCATGAGCCTAGTCCCCGCTTGAGATAGGCAAACTCATCATGCAATAAAGTCAGCACACTATTTTTATACGTGAGGCTAGGGCTTTGCGCTTGGGACATTGTTCTATATAATACGGCGGCGTGAGGTAATTACGCCGGTATTTAACCCGATGAGGTTTAAGCCTCCGAAGAAACGCGCATGCTCTATCTTTACGCAACGATCCATCACTACTTCTAGACCGGCTTCTTGCGCTTTAAGGGCAGCGGCTTCATTGATTACCCCTAATTGCATCCAAATGACCTTTGCGCCTATCTCAATCGCTTCGTCAACGATTGGCGGCACATCCGCGCTATTCCTGAAAATATCCACCACTTCGATTTTTTCTGGCACATCTTTCAGGCGCGGATAGCATTTTCTTTCCAGAATTTCCGGGTAAGCCGGATTGACCGGAATAATGTTATAGCCCTCGGATAGCATATATATTGCCGCAAAGTGGCTGGGGCGATACTGGTTTGCAGAAAGCCCTACCATCGCAATGCTGTGATATTTTGTCAGGATTCGCAAGCGATCATATGCAGTGGGTACTACCAATTGAAGCATCTATTACTCCCATAGTGGTGTTCCTTATAGACTGAGTTAGACTAGCACGCCCCAATAGAGATGTCAAATCTCATGATTTCATTTACAATTCACTATATTTTTACTCCAACAACAATCGAAGGCTCAGTTAAGCAAATACTCTAAATTTTCTAATCAAAAAATAATTCTAATTGGTGTATTGTGCTATAATTTTAGTGGAGGAACTATAATTCAGTTGAACCTGAAGCAATAATATAATATCTCCACCGTATAAGTTTTGTTGTGTAACACTTCTTTCCGGTTTCAAGCCACCTCCGCCAGAAAGGATTTGGTCTTTATGATTAAGAAATTGTCTCTCTCTTGGGTAGTCATTATGATGCTCAGTATCTTTACCACGCTTTTCCCCACCGCTAGTTATGCCGAATTACCCAATCTCTCTGTTCCTGTGCAGAAAATAGTTGATCGAACCGATGCGCTAGTTGCGAGCGGGGCTGTAAAGCGAAGCTGGACATGGGGCAATTATTTTGAGACTAAGTCCGAACCATATAAAGAGTCTCCAGGTGGAGCTAGACAGGTTTTTTATTTTGATAAAGGGCGGCTTGAGATTAATAATCCCGCTACCGACCCCAATAATGATTTTTATGCCACCAGCGGTTTGTTGGTACGCGAATTAATTACCGGGCAAACTCAGCTTGGCGATTCAGATTTACAAGCACGTGAGCCTGCTGATGTTGTGCTGGCAGGAGATAATCCCCCGCTTATTGCCGATTCGCCTACATATGCTTCCTTAAAAGAGTTAGTTAGTTTCGATGGCAGTTGGAAATCCAACGATATGACCGGAAAGGTGGCGGGCGCTACCCTTAAAAAGGGCGGGCAGGTTGATAATAGCCTCGCGCCATTCAGCCAAGTAAAATATGTACAATATGACAATGCCACCGGGCATAATATCGCGGATGTGTTCCAGAAATTTATGGATAGCAGCGGGCAGGTAGTGGTAAACGGAAAGACAGTTACAGCGCCACTCTACAATCCGCTTTATGTATTTGGACATCCTATCTCTGAAGCTTACTGGGTGAAAGTAACGGTAGCAGGCAAAGAGCAATCGGTATTGATACAGGCTTTTGAACGCCGCTTGCTTACCTATACTCCCAACAATCCGCCCGAATTTCAGGTTGAGATGGGAAATCTAGGACGCGCCTACTTTCAGTGGCGGTATAGCGCGGCGCAACCTGTACCTGCGGCTGACCCGTTACCGGAAGCTCCTCAAGATACCCCCGGCTTGCAACTTTACAATCAATATACCCGAAGTATGAATTCGGTCAGGTCGTTAAGGTTAGAACGACGGGTTAATAATCAGCTAACACAGGTTGACGAATTTGTTAAACCAAATAAACAGCGTACTACTATATATGGTACTTATCAGGGTCAACCAGCCTATGAATTGGATATTCAGATTGAAAGTCGAATATATTTCAATTTGTTTGTTAACAACAAGCAGCTTGGGACTTGGCAATATGTAGATTTGATAGCGCCGTTAAGGTGGCCCAATTATCCGCAATTAAGTTTGAATGATAACTCATTTGATTTCAAGATTGGGCAGGATACTAAAGTTGGCAATGAAGCATCTAAAACCCTGATTAATACCGGCATCCAGTTGGATGGGTCTCAACAGGAGCGTACTCGCCTTATTTCGGCGGTTACAGGCGTTTTATTGCAACGGAATACGGTATCAAAGCTCGGTAATGCTACCAGCACTGAGGCGTTGAGCTACCTAAATTACAATCAACCGATTGCGATTGACCCTCCACAGGGCGCAATACCCTATACCGGATTATCGGTTTCGAGTCCGTTAGCCAGAAATCAATTTGTGCCAAGCTCAATCGGTGCAGATGATACAACCTCTTTGTACCAAAAGGTCTCGCTATATACTAGACCATTGGCTGCGCCCGGTGAAGTGGTAGTGAAATTTAAGGAACCTCAAATATCTGTCCAAGCAATCCAAAGCGATTTTATGAGTGGTTATGCTTTGTCGGATGTTGCTCAGGGCGATATTTGGACGACAATAAAGCTTGACCCCGCAGCAGTGCCGGGTGCGCTAGAACGTTTGAATGCCGACCCTCGCGTTATATATGCCGAACCAGCTTATTACTACTATACTGATGCGGTGGTTGCGCCAAACGATGCCGGTTACAACCAGCAATATAATCTTAAAGCTATAAAAGTACCACGAGCTTGGAGTATTTCCACTGGCGGCGATGTTACTGTTGCGGTTTTGGATAGTGGCGTTGATACTATCCATCCTGACCTTGCCCCGAATATTGCCGGAACTTTCGATTTTGTTGACGGCAGTTCTCCTAAAGCTGACCCTAATGGTCATGGTACGGTTGTTTCTGGCATTATTACTGCGACAGGAAATAACGGACAATTCGGGGCTGGAGTAGCTTGGAAGAGTAAGTTACTGGCAGTTCGGGTAATGGGCGCTAACGGGTCAGGACGCAATGAAGATATTGCCAAAGGAATCAGGTCTGCTGCCGACAACGGTGCTAGAATTATCAATATGAGCCTCGGCGGTTCCACCGACTCAAAAGTGTTGCGTGAAGCCGTGCAATATGCCATTGATAAAGGCGTAATTGTAATTGCCTCATCCGGTAATAGCGGCAATGATAACCCCAATTATCCGGCAGCTTATCCGGGTGTAATATCTGTTGCGGCGGTAGGCAAGCTCGGCACTCCAGCTTACTTTAGCAGCTATGGCAGTGCTATAACCATAACTGCGCCGGGTGTTGGTATCTGTAGCACTATTCGCCTGAACAATTTCGGTTGTGAAGATGGAACTTCTTTCAGTGCGCCAATCATAGCGGGGGTAGTAACCTTGATGTTGGCGGTTAACCCTACGCTTACCCGCGATCAGGTAAAAGCTATTTTAATAGCTACTGCAGTACCTGCTCCCGGTAGAGGCGTTGGAGAATTTGATTACCAATATGGTTATGGCACAGTCAACGCATATGCAGCGGTGCGAGCGGTTGCTACAAACCAATTCTTCAACTTGCCACCCGGTATCCGTTCCTAATCAAAAGTTGATATAACAAAAAAGCCGAGTCCGTACAGGATTCGGTTTTTTTATTTTCCACATATGTATAACATGTGTAGATTATTTGTATATCTTGGATGAAATTAATAAATTATTTTTAATATAAACCCCTCATATTACTACTTTATTTTTACTAAAATAAGAACTATAATAGATATAGAGAGAAAGAAAGTTTACGTTGTAAAAAATACTATATCTTTTATAATGCTGCATTGATATATCCCACACTTGGATAAGTTGCAACATATTATTTAAATATCCTTTATTCATCAGCTTTTAAAAAAGCCAGATGTACTTATTTGCCGATTCAATGCAAGGGCTTGTTGGGGGAGTCGTTGGTATTTAAGCCACATAAGTACCTATAAAAAATTATGGGATTAGAAAATAACCAATTTTCAAAAATTGTATTAGTGGTATGTAATTCCACATTTTCATGTTCAATGTTGGCAGGTAATTTCCTTCAGGATATGATAGAGCGGAATAAACTGAAAGAGCGGATAAACCTGATTACCACCGGACTTAAGCACGCTTCTCACAAAAAATTACTGCCCTGTGTGGCTGAATATATAATGAAGAATTATGGATTGGATCTGACAGCCTATGAAACATTGCCCATCAATCTTCAATATTTGGAGCAAGCTGCGGTTATTCTGGTTATGGAGTCAAAACTGACAGTACAATTAGAAGCTCAATATCCACTCGTAACCGGAAAAATCAGACTTTTTTCAGAATTATCCGGGAAGGTTTTTGATATAACAGAACCTGTGATTCTAAATTGTGAGTCTTTAACGCTATATGTACAACACCTACGAGAAGTCGTCTCTTCGGGTACAAACAGGTTATGTAACTGGTTGGATGTGCCGTTGATTGATTCCAGTAGAATTTATGCCTATTAGGGATTACTCCTTGACCGCTTGGTTTGTTGCGGAATAACGCCTATAGAACCGTCCCCACAATTGGCTTGCCCAAATTAATCCAGCGAAAGCCATTGATATTCCACTGGCAGCCATGCCAACAGTAGCCAAGCCTTCCTCTAGTTTGCCAAGTCGAAATAGTGGCTCGAAAATAACTCTGAGTATTATACCGATGTTGACCAAGCCATAGGCTAAATAACCTAACCGCTCATTATAACCAAGCGGTTGTTTTGGTGTTTTACGGCGAGGCAACAGCCAAAAAGCTATTCCTACCGCAAATTGAACAAACCACCCGACAAAAAGAATATGGGCGTGTGTTACAGTCCAAGCCCCGTACCAACTTGCCCCCTGAGTTTCGCCTATCATTAACACAGCCCCCAGAACAAATCCAGAAGCCAGATATAGGAGCGCAGTTCTACCCATCAGTTTTGTTAAAGGATCCATCGGGTTATAATTCCTTCTGTTGTTAATTTTATTGCAAATGACGTTTTCGCGTATCAGTTCAAAAAGTGCCGGTAAAGTGACAAAAAAATAATACTATTTGCAGCGCAGGGTTTCTCTTTACTTAAGGCTTATTTTCTGCTATTTACTGGCTGTGTTATTCTATCACAAACCGCATTTTTACCCCCTCGACAGTTTGAGAGGATTTCGGAAAAGGTAATTCGCCTGCACCACCTTTCCGAACTTGCAACTACCCTGTTATGAGAAGTAAGGCGCAGGCACAGGTAAGATTACTAGAATAAGCCATGCTATAATCTTTAATCGGGAATAGCTCTGGAATCGTGAGTTTTGAAAGGCTCAAAGTGTCACTAAATCTGGCGGGTCTTTTACCCTTAATTACCGATACAGCCTCGTTCAAGCGTCTTGTTGCCGAATTATCCACTGAAAATGCGCGGGTAAAAGTGGGCGGGCTTAGTATGGCAGCACGCCCCTTTTTCTATGCCGCCCTCCAAGCATATCTCAAACGCCCGTTGCTGGTAATAGCGGCACGTCCGGCGCAAGCGCGTGTGCTGGCAGAGCAGATTTCACTTTACAGCCAAACTCCTAAAAGCGTTTTAAATTGGCACACGCCCGATACAATGCCCTACGAGCGCATCGGGCTTGACCCTGATATTAGCGCGGGTAGGCTCTCTACCCTATCTGCCTTGCATTACGCTACCATGCAAGAACTCGCGCAGTTTGTAGTGGTTAGTAGCGCCAAAGCCCTGATGCTGCCTACGATTTCACCTGCCGATTTCCGAAGCGCTAGTTTTACTCTCAAAAAAGGGCAGCGCATAGAACTCAATCAGCTATTGCGGCAACTGGTACGCATAGGCTATAGCGCCGAGTCATTGGTGGAACGTCCCGGACAATTCTCGAAACGGGGTGGCATCCTCGACCTTTTTCCCAGCGCTGCCGCCGACCCGGTGCGGCTTGAGCTTTTCGGTGATGAGCTTGAAAGTATGCGCTTGTTTGATACCGCCAGCCAACGCAGCCGAGAACAGATTGAACAATTTGGCGTAACTCCACCCGGTGAAGTACCGCTGTGGCGTTCGGCTTCGGTCCTCGCGCAGCTTGCGAATATTGAAACCGGCGAGCTACGCAGCGAAGTAAAAGAGGAATGGCAGCGCATCCTTAACCGTCTCGATTCGGGCGACTATTTCGAAGGTATCGAACAGTTTATGCCCTATTTCGGCGAGAACGAGCAGTTGAGCAATTTGGCGCAGCATCTTCCGAACGGTACGTTAGTAATAATGGACGGCGCGGCTCAATTTGAGTTTGCGGTGGAAGAACTTGCCGGACAAGCAGAATCTTTACGCGCCGAGTTCGAGCGGCAAGGTGAAATGCCCACCGGGTTATTGCGTCCTTACTTTAATCGCGCCGAACTGGAAAGTTGCGTGTCAGCTTTCACCCAACTAAACGTAGAGCGTGACGATGAAGCGGATGACCGTCTTTTTGAAGTGGCGCGTCCCTCTTACACGCCCGCTCCTAGCGCTTATTCAACCAATTTGGAATTTTTTCGCAATCCGCCTGAATATGCCGGACAAACCGAACGTTTATTAGAAGATACCGCCGAATATCTCAAAACCGGGCAGCGCGTGGTTATCGTAAGTCAGCAAGCCGAACGCTTATTGGAACAATTCGAGGATAATGACATGTTTCCGGTGCTGCAAAAGAAAGGTAGCGCAAATACCCTCGCCAATCTGCCCTCGCCCGGCTCTTTTAATTTGCTGGCGGGCGGTTTGCTATCAGGTTGGCGTGCGCCTGAATTGGGAGCGGTGATACTGACCGACCGCGAGATATACGGCTGGAGTAAGCAGGTTCGGCGCGGCACCGAAAGAGCCGAAGGAACACGGCGCACCCAGAGTCAACGCGAAGCCTTCCTGCGTGAACTCAAGCCCGGCGATTACGTGGTACATGTTGAGCATGGCATCGCCCGTTACGAAGGGTTGGTTACTTTCAAGCCGGAAGGCGGACAACCCGGCGCGGTGGAGCGCGAGTTTTTGTTCCTGAAATATGCCGAAAACGATAAACTTTATGTCCCAATCGAGCAGGTTGACCGGGTTTTGCCCTTTAGCTCACCCGGTTTGGCGCACCCCACTTTGCACCGTTTGGGTAGCGGTGAGTGGACACGCACCAAGCGCAAGGTTCGCAGCGCAGTTGAGGACATTGCCAAAGAATTGCTGGTACTCTACAGCCAACGCGCCATCCGCCAGCGCACCCCTTATTCCAACGATAATTCGTGGCAGCGCGAGATGGAGGATGCTTTCCCTTATACCGAAACGCCCGACCAATTACGCGCTATTAACGATATGAAATCGGACATGGAATCCGAGCATCCGATGGATCGCCTCATCTGCGGGGATGTCGGCTACGGCAAAACGGAGGTAGCTTTGCGAGGCGCGTTCAAGGCGGTAGTGGACGGTAAACAGGTGGCGGTGCTAGTGCCTACTACTATTCTGGCGCAACAGCACTACCAAACTTTCAAACAACGCCTTGCCGGATTTCCCACCAACATTGAGGTACTTTCGCGCTTTCGTAGCAAAAAAGAGCAAGAAGCGGTGGTGGAACGGTTGCGGCGCGGCGAAGTGGACATCGTAATCGGCACACATCGCCTATTGCAAAAAGACATCTCTATTAAAAATCTTGGTTTGCTGGTAATAGACGAGGAGCAGCGTTTCGGTGTTAAGCATAAGGAACGGCTCAAGCAACTCAAGCAAGAAGTGGATGTGTTGACCCTCTCCGCTACGCCGATTCCGCGCACCCTTTATATGTCTCTCACGGGCGTTCGCGATATGAGCGTCATTGAAACGCCCCCCGAAGCGCGACTGCCCGTAAAAACCTACGTCACCGCTTATAACGATTCAATAGTACGCGAAGTAATTTTGCGCGAACTCGAACGCGGGGGGCAGGTCTTTTTCGTGCATAATCGGGTGCAATCCATCGCGCAAGTAGCACACCATCTCAAGGAACTGGTGCCTAACGCCCGTATCATCGTGGGTCACGGGCAGATGGAAGAGCATGAACTTGAGCGCATGATGCTAGATTTTACCGACGGAGAAGCGGATGTGCTGGTCTGTACCACTATCATTGAATCGGGGCTAGACATCCCGAACGCCAATACCCTCATAATTGATAACGCCATCATGTACGGTCTTGCCCAGCTTTACCAGCTTAGAGGACGCGTGGGGCGTGGCGCGAATCGGGGTTATGCTTACTTTCTCTACAAACCCGGTACGGTTATGACCGAAGAGGCACAGAAGCGGCTTGATACCATGCTGGAAACGCAAGAACTAGGTGCAGGTTTCAAAATCGCCATGCGCGACCTTGAAATACGGGGTGCGGGCAACCTGCTCGGCGCAGAACAGAGCGGTCATATCAGTGCGGTAGGTTTCGAGCTTTACGTGCGTTTGCTGGAAGAAGCAATTGAGGAGGCGAAAGGGGCAGAAGTGCGTCCAATCGAGGCGCTGGTGGATGCGCCCACCGTTTCGCTGGTATTGCCGCTTCCTGCTTTCCTCCCCGAAGATTACGTGCAAGATCAAGCGATTCGCCTTGATATGTATCGTAAATTGGCAGCGCCGCTCAAATCTGCAACCCAGATTCGCGAGCTTATGCGCGAAATGGAAGAGCGTTTCGGCGCGTTGCCCGAACCCGCCCGAAACCTCATCTACTTACTCGACATCAAGGTGTTGGCAATCAGGGCTGGCATCGAAAGCATTATCGAGCAAGAAGGCGAAATTTTCTTGCGCTGGTTTGCCCCAACTCTTGAAACAGAAATGCGCCGGAAAGTGTCAAAACAATCACAGGCAAGTACAAAGCCACATCCCACCGGACGCGCTAACGTTGACTCGCGCCGCCTGATGAAAGAATTTGGCGAGGCGTTGCGGATTAGCCCGAATCAGATGCGGTTGAATACCCGTATTCTTAAAAATAGTTGGCAAACTCGTTTGAAAGAGCTTTTAGAAGAACTGACCGGATAAAAAGCGATGGGGCATAAAGCAGTGAAAAATATGAAGGGAGAATCCTAATGAATGAAGAACAGAGCGAATATACCGCGCTGGTAGAAAAAATAAATCGGGAGTTGCGCGAGCTTGAATTGACTTTGAACGACCAACAACATGAATTGCTGACTCGCTTGTTTGCCGAACGTGGCGTATTAACTGCGATGCGAACCTATCCCAATACCCCTGCCGCCACTAGCGACAGACCGAGTCAAGCATAAAGGGAGGCGCAAAAAATGGCTCAGGCATGTTTTTTTGGCACAAACGGGCTTCCAGTACCCGAATTGGCTGGCGTTGCCGCTCAGTGGTTTCAGTCGCAGGGTTTTAGCACCTACGTATATACTGACCCAATCGGGCGTATTTTTGTGGACGCGCACAAGGAAAGCCTAGGGCGCAGCATTTTCGGGCTTTCGCTGGCTCTTACAGTTGCCTTTAGTCAGCCTCAAGAAGGGCAAATGTTGGTGGAGTTCGGCGGCGGTATCTGGGGTGATAAACTTGTCAGCGGCGCGGTTGGGCTTTTATTCTTCCAACCGCTGCTGGTTACTGCTATTGTGGGTGCATGGCAGCAAAGCAAATTGGATGACGATGCAAGCTCTTTCCTGAACACCTATATTTATCAGCGAACGGGACGGTTTCCTACCTACGCCCCCGCCATTCCGTTATGGCAAAATCAAGGCATGGCAATTCCACCACCTCCGCCACCCAGCAACTATTACCAGACAGGGTATGCGCCACAGGGGTTGCCCTCGGCGCAATGGCCCGAACCGGGCTTCATTCCTCCTCGCTCAAGTTGGTTTGACCCGGAATCGGCGCATCAGGTTTTCTTCGCCACCTATTCGCGCATGCCCACTTGGCAAGCCGCTATTGCAGACGGTGTGATTCAGCCGGAAGAAATAAAAGCGCAAGAGAAGTTAATCGCAGAGTTGCATGGACAAGCGGAAGTCAATCTCAGCAGCCCACAGCGCATGATGCTCAACGAGATTATGGCGGATATGGACGCGCTGGAAGGCAAAATGCAGTGAACAGCATATCTAAACAGCAGTTAATTCGTTTGTTTCAAGCTCAACTTACAAATTAATAACATTTTGCATCGTTCAAGAGTTCTAAAAATACTAACACTTCTATAGCGTAAACTTTTGGTATCCCTCAATATGCGGCTTAAGAACGCCCTGCCGATTTTGCATCAAAGGTGTCATGCAAAATAAAGGGTCTTCTGGAATAGGTAGAGTAGTTTGAGATGGAAGACGCTTATCCAACTCTTTGAGAGCGTCTTCAAAAAGAATAAGTGGGCTATCTGGATCAGTTACCATAGCAACATAGGCAACCGGATAGCATTTCTGCCCTTCCGGAGAATGGATAGTAACATGAAATCGCTTAGGTATTTCAAATGGATCTGCTACCAAATAATCTAGCAGTGCGCGTTCTTGCAGAAAAGCCAACTTCTCTTGATCCGTACCAGAGTAGGCATATAAGCGAGCGCGTAGCGAATAGATCAGACCTTCTTCATCACGCACATACCATAGGCATAGAATAATTTCAGTTTTATCATTAGATTGTTTTCCAAGCATAGAAATAACTCCAATTTTGAAGGCAGTTAATTCGTTTGTTTCAAGCTCAACTTACAAAATTATCCAAAAAAAGAGTTTCCGCTTTCGTAAGATAAGCGCCCTTCTGCGCGGCAAGTTGGTAAAGGTCTTCTGACAGCTTCTGGATTTTATCTTTCATTGCCAATTTCTGCCGCCAGTTTTCGGGAATAGATTCCTCTCCGTAAAATGCCCCCGCTAACGACCCGTAAATTGCCCCGGTGCTATCGGTATCTCCGCCGATATTCACCACCTTCAATAACCCGTCCTTGAAATCTTTGCCGTGATAGAAGCCCCATAGCGCAGTTTTCAGAGAGGTTGTTACATAGCCATTGTTCTTTATGGGAGGAGGCGCAACTTGTTTGAATTCTCCCTCCGCTATAGCCGCGATTTCAGGGTGCAAAGGTTGCTTTTCCCAAAGACCCGGCACAGGGCAATAATTCGCGCTTAGCAGTTCTTCTTTGTCAACGCCGTTTAACGCTGCAAAGATAAGACCAGCATAATAACGACAAGCGTCGGTGGCTTGCTCCAGTCCATGCGTGGTGCGAGACATCGCGCCAGCCATTTCAACTGCTAGCAGCGCGTTGTTGCGATATAGCAAGGGGATTGGAGCAATTCTCATTAGGCTGCCATTGCCTGCGCCGGGATGTGGCTCATAAGCATTGGGATTCTCTTTGTAATGCTTGAAGGATAGCTTAATAGTACCGCCCCGGTCAAAAGCATACTCCTTACAGGAGTTATAGCCCTCATCAAACCAACGTAGATAGTATTTAATCTGATTGTGCAGGTCAAAACCTTTGCACTCAAGCAGGCTTTCTGCTAGGCACAGTGTCATAGAGGTATCGTCTGTCCACTCACCGGGCTTCAAATCAAAGGGACCTCCGCCTAGCATTTCAGTAACGTTGTTTGGAGCGTTATAATTAACCCCTGTGCCAACGGCATCCCCGCTGGCAACCCCTAGTAATGCCCCCCGATAGCGGGAATCTAGCGTGGGCTTTGTAGTATCAGGCAACCACCTACCATCCATACGTCCGTAAATACCCGGAAGTGCATTCTCTCCAATATTAAATAGGGTTTTGCCAAGTTGGAAAATTTTGTCCCTGTCCTTCAAAACACTTTTCCATCGGTCAGGAATGGCGTTTATTCCATAAAGCGCCCCCGCAATTGCGCCCGCGACTGCGCCAACGGTATCGGCATCGCTACCCCCATTGACCGCTTTTACCAACGCTTCCTCAAAACTTGCGGTAGTATGGATACAGTGAAGGGCGGTCAGAACGGTTGAAACTGCCCATCCGCTGTTACCGCGATGTGGTCTGCCGTTCTTGTCCCATTCCTCCAGATATTTTTTCCATTCCGCATTGGCAGATTTCTTTGCAGCAGCAAGCGCGGTGTCGAAGTCAGAACCGTTGATAAACTCTGCCATCATCACATTGGCTACTACCGCTGCTCCTGCTGCTACCCGTGAGCGATGGGTAGGGTACGACTGCAAAAGCGAGCCTTCCACCAAAAAATCACGATATTCTGGTTTGTGCCACAACACCGCTACCGGAGCGCTACGCATCACCGCCCCGTTTGCCTGTGAATCGGGATTATCATCGCCAGCCTCTTCTGGGGGGACACCTTTTTTCAAACGGCTTATACCGTCATAGGTAGTGTTTCCTATATCTTTAGGGTGCGAGTCTAGCCATGCCACAAAGCGAGTGGCTAAATCGCTAGTGTCAACCCTATAGAAGTAATCCGTATTATTGGTGGCTACCAAATTTTCCAGCAACATTAACATCATTTGCCCGTCATCGGTATAGTCGCCTACTTGCCAATTAAACGCCCCGCCCCCTCGCATTTCGGTTTGTCCCTTTGGTCCGTATTTTGCGATTATTTGCTCTGGGGTGGTGAATTCCACAGTGCTTCCCAGCGCATCTCCACAAATCAGACCGAGCAAGCAACCCAACGCTTTTTCTTCTTTGGTAGGATTGGTAGCAGCAACTATTGTTGGGACATGCTCCTGCCATGTACGTACCATCTTGCGCTGCGCGTCTATCTCCGGGCTGTCCTTGTGACTTTTCGAGGTGGTCTTAAAAAGCCTCCGCACTTCGGCGAGCGCCTCATCCCCCGACATGCCATGTCGCGCCAGATAACAGCCTACTACCGTGCCGGTGCGTCCTATCCCTCCCCAGCAATGCACATATACCTTTTTTCCAGCTTGAAGAGCGGCATCGAGCGTATCCAGTATAGTGACCATAAACTCGTGAGTGGGTATGCTGACATCCTTAACGGGTAAACGCTTGTACTCTACCGCTATGCCTAGCTTGGAGGCTTCTTTATTTAGCAAGGTAGAATAGGGGGATAACTGTTCTTTTTCTTCGGTTAGGTCAAGGAAATAGTTGATACCTGCTTTCAGGAAATTTTGGAGCTTTGCTCTAGCTTCTTCCTTGTTTTTTGCGCCCGGATATTCTCCTGCTAGAAATTGACCTGCTTTAACCCAATAAGAAGCGGGAATCGGAATTTCAGCAAATTTAGCAGGGCTGTTTGAACGTAGTTCCTCGCGAACTTCCATCAGAATTTTGCCGAGTTTGTTCTGACCAATACCTTGTGCGCCCCAACCCCAGTAATCATCTTTTGGGCTGGCTTCAATCAATTCCTCATCCTGTGTACCTAGCAAGGTAGCCCGGATTTCAGGATTTACCTCAAACTTGCGTCTAACCGCTTTTCGCATCACATTATCCCGGACATTTCCCCAGTCTTGTCGAATTTTGTCCTTATTTTCCTGAGCAACGTTATAAGCTTGTCTGGGGGTAGCAACATTGCGAACCTCATCATATAATGTAGTACCTACAAATTTTTGAGCTTGGAAATAATGCTCGCTGGTTTGCCAATAGTGTCCGTCTAACTCGAAGCCATAGTTTGAAAAATTGGCGAAACAGTAGAAAGGAGCGTCATTGTGGTAGAACAATATTGTCATGTTGTCCTCGTATTAACGTTTCATTGAATTTTCGTGGAAAGATAGTTAATGTGCTGAAGAATTGCAAACATATTTTGTAAAAATAGATTTTACTATATCATTTCAGATTTTGCATAACCAAATATTTAATTTACATTACCATTTTACCAAACATTCTATAGCTATTTCTATCGCTTTTGTTTTTTTTTGATTGCTTCTAACTGTGTTTGGCGGCAAATATATCGATTCTATGTAAGGCAAAGAATTAAAAAATTACCGATTTAATTAATCGAGAAATGTAGTAAAATTATACCTGAAAGCATTAATTATGAGTCTGGTAAAATTCGGATTATTGCTTTGCCACATCGGAACCGATACATTGAGGGCTAAGTGATGAGCTATTTCGAGCAGGAAAAAAATATAAATTGTGCTGCTAAAGCAACATCGGAGAATTTGGATGAAACAAGGGTGCTTTTGCAAAGTGCGCTCCTTGAAAATGAGAGGTTAGAAGAGGCTTTAAAGGTACAGGCAAATCAATATAAAAATCTGATTCAGCATATGCCTTTTGAACTGGTGGCGTTACTGGATAATAATCTGAATTATACGATGGTCGAAGGTAGGCTTATTACTCTAAATAAACCTTTAGGCGAGTTGCATGTAGTTGGAAAGCAAATTAAAGACGCTTTACCTTCAGAAATTTATTCCAAAATAGAGCCGTATTTATCAGAAATATTTATCAGAAAAGAATCGATAATAGAATTCCAATATGAGAATAAATCTTATATAATGAAACTTATCCCATTGTTGAATCAATCAGGCTACCAGCTTGGGATTATTGAATTTATTTATAAGGAAATAGAGCATAAAACATTTGAAGATTCAAACTCGTTACAGGAAACTGAGAAAGAGCTTACTGAACTTAGAAACAGGTTTATTTCGCTGGTTTCGCATGAATTTCGCACTCCCCTGACCACTATTTTATCTTCAGCCGAATTAATGGAATTTTATGGAGAAAAGTGGACGTGGGAGAAAGTCTTAAAACATATTGGATTTATCAAGTTAAGTGTAACAAGCATGACGACCCTGCTTAATGATATATTGATTATTGGGAAAGCAGAATCAGATAAACTAAGTTTTGACCCTTATGAATTCGATATTTCAGCTTTTGGCTTAAAGCTTATTGAAGATGTGCAATTTGTAGATGGGTCAAACCATAAGATAAAATTCAATCAGGTAGGTTCAGATTTTAATATATATGCAGATTGGAAATTAATACGCAATATACTCTGGAACCTGTTGACCAATGCTACAAAATATTCTGCACAAGGCACTATAGTTGATTTTGAGTTAAAATGTGAGTCGGATAAAATTATTTTCAATATCAAAGATCAGGGTATTGGTATCCCGCAAAATGATTATTCCCGCTTGTTTGAGCCTTTCCATCGAGGCAAAAATGTGGGTAATATTCCCGGTACGGGTTTAGGGTTGGCTATTGTCAAACGTTGCGTTGACCGTCATTCAGGAGATATTACTATTTCCAGTATCGAAGGGGTTGGAACTAATATACAAGTCATTATTCCTTTACATTAAGCTATAGCACAGGTTAACAAGGTTTAAAAGATAATTATGGTTAAAATTCTGATAATAGAGGATGAAAAACATGTACGAGCAAACCTCGTTGAACTTCTGCTTGCCGAAGGATACGAGGCGTTTGATGCTGAAAACGGGCAACTCGGAGTTGAAAAAGCCAAGCAAGTAATGCCTGATTTGATAATTTGTGATGTTATGATGCCTGAATTGGACGGTTATGGGGTTTTAGCCACTCTTAGAAATGATGCTATTACAGATACAATACCTTTCCTTTTCCTAACAGCCAAAGCTTCTAAAGCCGATTTCAGGCAGGGGATGAGCTTAGGCGCAGAGGATTATCTAACCAAACCTTTTACTCGCATAGAAGTGCTAGACGCTATCCGAACCCAACTGTCGAAGCAACAAACCCGAAAACAAAAATATCAGGCAGAAATAAAAGAAGAAATGGATCGCCTGTTGCTTTTCGATAATCTGACAGGTTTACCCAATAGTCGCCAGATGTACAGTCTTTTCAGAGATGCTGTAGCAAATCTGACTGATGCTGATACGCTATCATTACCGGTTTTGGTATTAAGTATCGAAAGGTTGAATGAAATAAACAGTAGTTTAGGTCAAGAAGCTAGTGATACAATAGTTCGAACTGTGGTGGAGCGGTTGAAGGATTTGCTTGATCAGCGCTACATTCTTGCCCGTGTTGATAATGATAAATTTGCGGTTTTATTTAGCTCATTGTCGCAACCAAAAGATTTTATGGAGGAGTTCTCTGCGATTATTGCCGAAACAGCTTTCAAACCATGCCAACTAAAAGACCAAGAAGTTTATATAAATACAAATATAGGATTTGCCTTTTACCCAGAAGATGGCGATGATTTTGATATTGTTTTGAGGAGGGCGGAAGAAGCATTATTAGAAGCCAGAAAATTAGGCTCAAATCGAAGCCAGTTTTATAGCCCATTTATCCATAATAAATCTCTTGAAAGCCTTAAGCTCGAAGCTTCAATGCATCGGGCGTTGGAGAGGAACGAATTTGAGGTTTATTTCCAGCCGCAAATAAACCTTAAAACAGGTAAAATCGTGGGAGCGGAGGCTTTGATTCGCTGGGTACACCCGGAAGAAGGAATAATTTCACCAATTAAATTTATACCTATAGCCGAGGATACTGGCTTGATTATCCCGTTGGGCGATTTTATTTTTCGAGAATCCTGTATGAGAGCTAAGGAATGGTGTGACAAATATTCCGCTAATTTTCGAATTGCAGTCAATATATCAGCCCGCCAATTTTCTGATCCTCTACTGAGCCAGAAAATTAGAGCTACCCTTAATGAGAGTTCCCTCAACCCTCATAATCTTGAGTTGGAATTAACCGAAACTATTCTGGTTAAGGATTTTGGCACGGTAAGTCGAACACTGAATGAGCTTAAAACTTTGGGTATAATGCTTGCAATTGATGATTTTGGAACCGGTTATTCCTCTCTTTCCTACTTGAGGCAATTGCCTTTCGATATACTCAAAATTGATCGTTCCTTCGTAATACATATATCGCAAGACCTTGAGGCTCAATCTATAGCTAAATCAATTATCCAATTGGGACATAACCTAGGGCTAAAAATTATAGCTGAAGGTGTCGAAAACGAATCTGAAGCACGCTTCTTGTCCCAACAAAACTGTGATGAGATGCAAGGCTATCTGTTCAGCCGTCCCGTTACTGCCTTAGCTTTCGAGATATTATTGAAAACCGAAAAAACTCTAACTTTATCTGATTAATGGTAAAAATCCTAGGACTTTCGATACCTCAGTTGAAAGTCCCCATTTGCAAAAAATTTCTATACATATATAGGATTTCCGCTTGAGGCAGAAAGAATGAACCTAGCTTAGAGACAACTTTCTTAAACCCATTATCTAAAAATCTTCCCTACATGAATTGAAATTTCCACTCTAATTTTATATAGTAAACAAAATCACTAATTTTTAGGCAAATTCGTAACGGCTACGTAATGTTTATATTGATATAATTAAAAATCGTGGGGAATATTTAAAAAGGTGTTACTGGATGAACAATAGTATCAAACTGCCGAAAAAGAAAATACTGATTATTGAAGACGAAAATGACATTCGTTATATTATTGCAACCTATTTAAAATATAGTAACTACGAAGTTTTGGAATCAGATAATGGGGTGACAGGGTTGGAGACGGCGCAGGTAATGCTGCCCGACCTAATCATAAGCGATATTAATATGCCCAACATGGATGGCTTCACCGTACTTGAACAACTGATGGAAAACCCCTTAACCTCGTCAATCCCTTTCATTTTTTTAACCTGCATCTCTGATCGTAATAGCTTTAGAAAAGGAATGAATCTGGGAGCCGATGATTTTATTACCAAGCCCTTTACCAAAGCAGAATTACTATCAGCGGTTGAATCCCGCCTTTCCAAAAAAGAAAATCTGGAAACCATTTTAAAAAATGAAGAATTGGGTGTAAGAGATAATCAATTTCTCTCTTTACGCACCGAATTAAGTGGTGCGCTTGAACGAAAAGAACTTGAATTATATTACCAGCCTCAAGTAAATATAAAGGCTGGAAATTTAGTTGGCGCGGAAGCCTTACTTAGATGGCACCATCCCTATCGCGGGTTAATAATGCCAGATCAATTTATACCGGTTGCGGAAGCTTCCGGCTTGATTGAGCCGATTTGGCGTTGGACTTTGAATGCGGCTTGTCAAGAAAATCGGGAATGGCTGTCCAAATACAAATTATCACTAAAAATCGCCGTCAATGTCTCTGCTTCCCAATTTAATCATGCCCGCCTAAATCAAGTCGTGCAAGAAGCGTTAGATCGTAACAGCTTACCCGCTGAAAACCTTGAACTTGAAATAACTGAAAGCATTGTAATTAAAAATGTGGAAAGCTCGCTGGCAATCATGCGTTCCTTGGTTGCACTCGGAGTAGGCTTATCTATGGATGATTTTGGTACCGGTTATTCCTCCCTAAGTTATTTGAAATATTTCCCCTTTAATGAGCTTAAGATTGATCGCTCATTTGTCTCGGAAATCACCACCGAATCTAAAAATGCAGCGATAACCGCTTCTATTATAAAGCTTTCCCATCAATTGGGTATGCATACAGTTGCGGAAGGAGTCGAAACTGAAGAACAATTGACTTTACTTGAGCAGTTGGGTTGCGATATTGCACAGGGTTATTACTTAGGTAAGCCGATGTCTTCCGCTAGTTTCCGCAAATATATTGAAGATTATATAGAGTGCAAACATTCACTAAGTTCAAAAATCACAGATTTAGAGGTGCTGGGGTAAATATAAACAGTTAATTCAAAGCCTAATTATCAGAAAATAATGGCACAGGTTTCTTAACTAACAATGGTAAATACCCCTCTCAATTCTCAATGCCATTTTTCATAAATATTTCTAGCTGACTTGACTTTAATTTTGGCTAAAGGCATAATAAGCCGTAATATAAATGGCTTATTTTAACGAACATTATCGAAAAACTCACATGTGGCAGAATAGCTAGAATGACAAAACCACTCGTTGCCATCGTTGGTCGCCCCAATGTTGGTAAATCCACTTTTTTTAACCGGGTAATTGGCGAAAAACTGGCAATTGTTGAAGATTTACCCGGCACTACCCGTGACCGACTCTATGGTGACGGTGAATGGAATGGGCGTTATTTCACCTTGATTGATACCGGCGGTCTCGAATTTGAAACCGAAGATGAACAAAAAAGGGAAAGTGAAACCAAAGGGGAAGACTCTATTCGTGAAATAGCACGTCAGACCCGCGCTCAGGCAACTGTGGCAATTGAAGAAGCCGATGTTATTGTGTTCATGGTAGATGCAAAAACTGGCTTGACTTCTACCGACCGCGATATTGCCGATATTCTTAGAAGAACCAAAAAGCCCGTGATTCTCGCAGCTAATCGAGCCGATAGTGAAGAGCGTCGCCAGAACTCAGTCGAATTTTACGAACTTGGACTCGGCGACCCCATTCCGGTTAGCAGTTATCATGGCACTAACACTGGCGATTTGCTCGATGCAATTGCTGAAAATCTACCTCCGATACCTGAGACTATCGAACAATCCCAAATTAGAATTGCCATAATAGGTCGTCCTAATGTTGGAAAAAGCCGCTTGCTCAATTCGTTGCTTGGACAAGAACGGGTTATAGTTTCGGATGTGCCGGGTACAACCCGTGATGCCATTGATACAGAAATTATAGTTGGCGATAAGACAGTAACCTTGATTGATACTGCCGGTATTCGCCGCCCCGGTCGCATAGATATTGGTGTGGAGAAATGGAGCGTAATGCGAACTCTTCGCGCCATTAACCGCTCGAACGTGGTACTGCTGGTGGTTGATGCCAGTGAAGGAATTACCGCGCAAGATGCCCACATCGCCGGTTATGCCCTTGAGGAAAGTAAAGGAATCGTGCTGGTAGTGAACAAATGGGATAAAATTGAGAAGGATAACACTACCATGAACCAGTATGTTACCAAAATACGTGAACAACTGGATTTCATGTCATACGTCCCTATGCTTTTTATCAGCGCAAAATTTGGGCAACGTGTCAACAAAGTTCTAGATGCTGCCCTTACAGTGGCGGAAGAACGACACAAGCGAATCCCTACCGCTACCCTGAATAAGGTGGTGCGAGATGCAATAGCGGCGCATAGTCCCGCTTCTAAGCCCGGAAAATGGCTAAAGCTATTATATGTGACACAGGTGGAAGTTGACCCACCTACATTTGTATTTTCGGTAAATGACGCTAAACAGGTGCATTTCTCGTACCAGCGTTATCTTGAAAATAAAATTCGTGAAGCATTTGGCTTTGAAGGCACTCCTCTTAAAATGATTTTCCGTGGTCGCGATGACTCAGATGATTAACACCACAGGTTAGTGCATTATGGATTGGCTGCTTTTTTTGCTTTTTTTGCTGGTGGGATACCTGCTCGGTTCTATTCCCACCGGATTAATATTAGGCAGGTGGTTGAAAAATATAGATGTGCGTCAGTTTGGTAGCGGCAAAACTGGCGCGACCAATACTTTGCGAACGCTTGGTTGGAAAATCTCCCTCTCTGTATTTCTCATTGATGCCCTCAAAGGTGGAATTGCGGTATGGCTACCGGTATTGTATTTCACCGATGCGCCCAACAATTGGTTGCCGTGGGTACGCATGCTGGCGGCTTTAGCTTGTATGTTGGGGCATGATTTCCCCGTCTGGATTGGCTTCAAGGGTGGGCGTGGCGTGGCTGTAGGCGTTGGCGAATTGTTGGTAGTATCTCCGTTTATCTGGATATTGACATTCCTTGTCACCTTTCCTACAATCCTTATTACCCGCTATGTCTCTTTAGGTTCGATTGTAGGCTCAATTTTCGCCGTTATATTCACAGTGGTAGCAATATTTGCGGTCAACTTAGATTCTCGCTATTTAGGTTTTTCTATTGTTTCAGCCGCCTTGGTTATCTGGATGCACCGCGATAATATTAGCAGATTGCTAAACGGTACCGAGCGTAAACTTGGAGATAAAGCCTCCAATGTAAAATCATCTTCTGAACAGAATCCTACCCATTAATAAAGAGGTCTGAATATGTGGTTAATTGAGTACAACGGCAATCGTCCACAGATAGGCGAAAATGTTTTTATTGCTCCAAACGCTACCTTAATCGGGGATGTAGTGATTGAAAATGGGGCAAGTATCTGGTTTGGTGTGGTGCTACGTGCTGATAATAACCGCATCATCATCGGGGAAAATGCGAATGTTCAGGATAACACGGTGGTGCATACCAACGATGACGACCCGCCCACTACTATTGGCGCATGTGTAACTATCGGGCATAGCGCGGTGCTAGAAGGCTGTATTATTGAGAAGAATGCAGTTATTGGTATGAATGCTACCGTGCTAAGTAAAGCAGTGGTTGGTGAAGGTGCTATGGTAGCGGCAAATTCTGTGGTGACAATTGGTTCAAAAATCCCAGCATGGAATCTGGCTGCTGGAATTCCGGCTCAGGTCAAAAAAGAACTGAGTGGTCAGAGTAGGAAGCAAGTTGAAGAAAACTGGAAAGAATACACCCATTTAAGAGACGCATATTTAGCTAAAGGTATTGATAGAATTTCCTAATAACTCACTTTTTTTGGCATCGGACATATTTAGAAGACCTCTAAAAGGAAAGGGATAAAAGCCCCGTCAGACTTTCCGACTGTACCCACTTTCCGAATTTGCAAATCAATAAATTCATAGATTTATATTTGATGATTGAAATAGCTGTGTTATAATCACGCTTATTAACGATTTTAGTGAGTCGCTAACAGGTTGGGTATTAGTAATTGGGACATTTGACTCACAAGGTTAGGTTTTACGATGGGTCGCTACGCAATTTGCGTCGGTATAGATGATTACGATAACTTACCGGAAGGCTGGAATTCGCTGGAATTTGCCAGCGCAGATGCCCGTGCCATGTCTGAAATCCTTCTCGACACCGTGCATGGAGCGTTTGATAAGGTTGAACTTCTAACCAAACCCGCACAAACTACTCTTTCCGGTCTAATAGACGCGCTTAAGCGTCTTTTCTATGATATAAAGCCCGAACCAGATGACTTGGTTTTACTTTATTTTGCTGGTCATTGTGGACTTGACCCACAAGATCGCCTCTTTCTAATTCCTAGCGATGGTCGTATCAATCATTGGGGTATTCCAGACCTTGCCAGTATGCTTCGCCTTGATAATATTGCTGCATATTTTTCCGGTAGTTATACACATAATCTGGTACTGGCTCTTGATATGGCGTACAGCGGAGAGCGTAGTGCCTTGGTGCGCCGGGTAAAATTGTCGGAAAGCCCCAACTATTTTACTATCGGTTCGATTATCAGCAGCGAGATTATTGACCAATTGCATATGCTAAATCATAGTCCTTTTAGCTACAGCCTGTTCAAAGCATTGAAGCAACCCCCAGAATCGGATGGTTGGTTAAGGGTAAGCACAATTCAAAGCTATGTAACTAACCAGTTGCGAGAACTGCTGGATACATATTGGGCAGAACACAGCCAGATGTTAAATTATCTTAGCGAATTGATGGATGACTTGCCTTTAATACGGGTAGCGTCCGAATCGGAAGAATTTACTCGTGAGGTGAAAATAGCCTTGCAACGCAATGGTTATAGGTTTAATAATACAAATCGCTTTGAACAAAAAACCGGGAGGTTGCGTGCAGAAATAACTGTAGCTTTCACTCGTGCGGTTATTGAAGTATTGGCGCTGGATAATGGAAAGGTGGCTTGGAGCGAATTACAGGCGCAGCAATTCGCCAATCAGGTTGAGCGTTTGAAAACTATGGGGGAAATAACTCACGGCTTGATTATCAGTCGCAACGAGCTTGCTCAAGAACTTTCAGATTACCTTCGCCGCATCAAACTTGATTTTATGACATTGGAAGATGCCCTTGCACAGGTTTAGTTTCTAAAATTTCCATTTGCCTTGATGAGATTTGTTTAATTCTGCAATATAACTTTCCACCTCGAACCCCTCGTAGCATTCCAACCCTAGCGGTAGAGATTGCCAGACTATAGGCGGCAACTTCAGCATCGCGGCGGCTACATTGGAAATGGAATTTCCCAAATTGTCCAAATCATACCCGCCTTCTAGCAAAATCAGGTATTTTGCGCCAATATCTTGGGCTGTACAGGCTACAATTCCGGTAAGGGTATGATAAAGTTGAGGTGTAAGGTTAAAGCCTGCGCCGGGGTCATACAGATATATATGGTTAATATCATTAAAATGCCCGTCAAAACCCGCGCTAACGATTATTATTTGCGGACACCATTGTTCCACTAGAATTGGTACAACCCGCTTAAATACTGATAGAAATTCACCATCGGTAATTTTGGCTGGCAGAGGTAGATTTATGATATTGCCGTATTTGCCGATTTCGTGGACATCGCCTGACTCCGGGTAAAGTTCCGGTCCGAATTGGTGAAGTGAGCAGAAAAGAATGCGCGAGTCGTCTGAAACAATATTTTGAGTGCCATTGCCATGATGTAAATCCCAATCAAGAATCATCACCCGCTCTATACCGAGTTGCTTCAAGTAATACTTGGCGGCAATAGCGGCATTATTGAATAGGCAGAATCCTCCGGCATTCTTTCGTCCAGCATGATGACCGGGTGGGCGGCTAAGGCATAGAGCGCTACTTAGCACACCGTTTAGCAAATCTGCACTGACCGTTAGAGCAGCGCCCGCCGATAGCAGTCCTGTTTGATAAGATTCGCGGTTTAAGTAGGTAGCTTCCGCCAAAAACCCATCTGCTAATTGCACTTGTTTGATATAGTTCATATCGTGTGCTTCAATTAAGTCTGCAATATTAGCCGAACTAGGTTCTCGCAATAACATGTGTTGGGCTAATCCTGAATTGACAAGAGCGTTATAAGCAGCGGTGGCACGGCATGACATTTCGGGATGATGGGTGGGGTTCTGGTAGGAATAGGGGTATTTGATTTTATCCATAGTATAGAACTGGTCTAGATAATTTTGACCTTCTACTTCATGGTATAAATGCTTGCCTTCAATCCGAATCAAACCCGGATTGTGGGCTTCAAAACTGGACGAATAAACTAACCCGACTGGTAACATTTGCTTTCCGGTAATATAAAAAGGGCAGGAAAATTTAAACGCCTGCCCTTACAAAGTAAATTATCGTTTGGTTTTCTGCTCTTCTAGCGTGCGAATACGGCGGCATAAAACCGGCAGCATGGCAACAGCGATACTAGGCTCTCTCCTTAGAACATCAAGAAAGACCCAGCGATTTAATTCCACCACCTGAGTTTCGATAGCTGCCGTGCAAGTTGCGCTGCGTGGGTAACCATCTATCAACGACATCTCCCCAAAAAAATCCCCTCGTCCTAATTCATTTAACATGTTATCGGACAATCCCGGACGATTTTTGTTGGATACTGAAACAGAACCACTCAAAATCACAAACAAACCTGAACCGGGGTCTCCCTGCTTGATGATTATCTCCCCCTTTTTAAAGTTGCGGGTGGCAGATAATTTGGCTAACATATCAAGGTGTTCATGTTTCAATGCCGCCAAAATCGGTACTTTTTTAAGGTTCTCTATCAAATATTCATTATCCATATTTTACCCTGCTCTAACCTAGCTCTTGTATCAAAAACAAAAAACGCTCATAAAGTTGGTCAGCCAGATTTTTGTCTATAAACATTTGGGTGACAAGCCGGGATTGATTGGCATATGTTTTGAGGCTTGGTGTATTATCTTCGGCTTGAGATAGTAAATTGACTACCCGGTTGGCACGTTTGCCCAAAACTTCGTTGGCAACGGCTATCATCTGTTGTTTGATTTCTGCCACAGATTTGGGACGGTTAGATACTTCAAACATTTTGTTTTCGGGTGGGCTGGTTATAACGTCAATCATGCTACCGGGTTTGCTAACAATCTGATAAACTCGCACAATTGATTCTTCCAGCACATCATCCATTTCATAATAACTGCCGAGTTTCTGCCCCCCATTGAGGAATATGTAACCGCTTTCGGTAAGATTGGTTATATGAACTACCCCCGTATGCTGGCTATGTTCAAGAGTATTTAAAAGTTTGTTTATTTTCATACTGGTGCTGCTAAAGCTATCCAGCAACTTGTCACCCATTATCAAAGCGGTATAGCTATGGATGAAATCAGCTTCAAGCGGGTATAGCAAAATAGGGTTACGTTCGTTCGGAGAAACTGTAACATCTACAATACGGCGCAAAGCTCCTTGATCTTTATGAATCGCGCGATTGTCGGCATAACGGCTATGCACAACCCGACCCTTGTATAGGATTACAACCGCTTCAATCAGTGGGTTTGCTGTAATTATTGTCAAGAAACCTGAGAACTTTTCGCGCCAAACTAAATCAAGTACATTGCGAACCACACGCCAATCCGGCGAATCTTTTAATACAAAGGCGCTAACAAAAGGAAGCGGAAAGCCACTCCACCTCCTGAAGCGGGGCGGGCGCAAAACTTCATCACCGAGTAGAAATTGGAGTTGCCCCAATTGCTCAATTGCTTGTGAATTTGCAGATAATATCGGATTTAGAGGAGATGGCGCTACAATTGGTGATTCAGGTACAACTTGCGGTTGCGGTGTTATTTTTGTTCGATTTGTAATTGGTTCATCTATGCTGGTATTCGCTTCAACGGCTTCAAAGGTATAAGCCATCAAGCGATTAGTTTCTTCGTTAACAGCTTGTAAGGCACTTTCAGCATCATCCTCAGTTAATAAACCCAATGCGCCTAATAAGAGAAGCTCATCGGTTTTGGTTACGGATTCAGATTCGGGCGTTAATTTCTTATCCCAATGTATCCGTGCCGAACGATTGCCTAGCAACTGGTAAACTACATCATCGCCAGTGACTTTATCATTGGAAGCATGTATAAGATGACCTTGCTTAAAAAAAAGCTCAGCAATACTCGCGCCGTTTTCCTCAAAACTTAAACATCCTGATTCGGAATGCCGGAGAATATATTGCAGCAATTCAATTATGGAAAATGAATTGGAACGTGTTTCGGACATTTGATGAGATTTTCTGATTTTCTGTCTCGGATACCCATAATATAAATGTCACAGCAAATCTTCCCAATTGTAGGCAACCCTAAATAATATGTCAAGATACATTGCTTGCATAAACCGAACTGCTCGAACCGCTTAGTTAAGGAGTATTAAAACCCCTCTTTTAATAGAACTAATATTTCTTAACTTGTAATTGGTATTTCAAGTACGAGTTGTAGGTGAGTGAGTAACAGGCGGGGTTGTAGGTGAGGGAGCAGCAGTAGTACCGATTGTACTGCTTGCAATTACGGTAGTCTTGGAAGGCTCGGTTGTTGGAGATACCGAAGGAGTAGGTGTAAAAGGAGGCAAAGTGGGAATAGGCGTTGCCGTAGGCTGAGGTACTATTCTAACCGTAACAGTGGGAGAGTTTATAACTTTAAGACCATCCGGCGCAGTTATCTTAACAGGCATATCCGAATATACTCCAACTCCCTTACCTTCCAGATTTACCTCTACCTTAACTTCTTCCAGTTTGAATTGTTTTTGTTGTAAGTCTTGGAATACCTTATAAGGTCCGCTAAGAGTTATAGTAACAAGGCTCGGTGTAATATCATAGCGCAAGCCGGGACCAATATTAATTTGTTGTACTTGATATTCCAAACTGGTCGAAAAATCTAACGGTAAAATAGCAATCCGTACTTTGGCGCGTTTATTATCGGCGGAGACTAATACATTCTTTGGTTGCACCAAAGCAACGTCAAGCACAATATCGCTGTTTGCGCCATTCACATCTACCGGTTCTGTTTCGATATAATTAATCTGGCTTATTATATTAGGCTCGCCAAAAATAGTTACAAATTGAGGGTCGCGAGAGGCTGAGCCAACAACATAACCCAAAGCGGGTTGCCCGACTGTCGTTACCCGGATAGGTACATCTCTATTCTGGAAATTCGGATTTACTCTTATATCTACCGTTGCCGTATCTGGATTAACTCTTACCTGATCCAGTTTTAATTCTATATCATTTGCGCCGAGCAATACGATACCGGTGGTACGTGCCACCAACGATAAGTTCCGATTTGAAACATCTACACGTGCCACTGCACGTTTCACTTGTGCTACCTGACTGTCAGGTCCGGATATCTCTATCATTGCTGGCGTAATCTTAATATCGCTGAGTGTATAATCAGGCGACACTTCACCTACTGGCTGAACTTCCGCTTTGAGATTCGAGATTTTTATTTCCTCAACCTGAATTTCAATCTTTTCAGGTTTTATACTGTAGCGCACCCCATCGGGAACACGCAACTCCATTTTGAACTGGTCGGTTGTTGGTTTGGTAAGCTTGGTAAGATCGACAAAAGGCTTTAGAGAACTTGAAGTGATACTGGTTAGCTTATCTCGTGGTCCACTTACGGTTACTGTAACAGATTCTTTTATATTAGTATTGCGAACAATAAGGTTGGTTGCGGAAGGATTGCGAACTTCCACAGGAATACCATCGTAAGTATTGGTCTGTTCCGGGTACACTGTCAAACTTACATATCCCCATACAAATAACGCTAATATCAATGCAAGAGCTAAGCGTCCAAGTTTGAAATTTTTGAAACCAGTTAGAAAGTCCATAGGAAGAGAAATTACCCGCTTTTTTTTGTAGTCTTGGAAGCAATTTTGGATTGGATGTTGTTAGGGGTGTTAGCCGTAGCTTCGGGGTCACCTTCTCCGGTTAATTCCTTCGAAAAAAAATGTGTCAACGAAGCCAGCGTTGAGTTGGAAACCTGACGTATTCGCCGCTTGCTATCTTGTCCTCGGTTAGCTACCAGCAAAGCAATTAGCATGTCGGTTAACTCTTCCCGCTTCAAGTTGCTATGAAGTCTGCCAGAAACAGCCACCGAAACAGTTCCGGTTTCCTCACTTATAACTATTGCTACTGCATCACTATTTTCGCTAATCCCCAGTGCTGCCCGGTGTCTTGTTCCGTAATGTTGCTGAATACTGGTATTATCGGTGAGCGGTAAAATCGCGGCTGCTGCCACAATTTGGTCACCTCTTATAATCACCGCGCCATCATGCAAAGGAGTATTTGGGACAAAAATATTAACCAATAGTTGTTCGGAGACTAGACCTTCTACCAAAACCCCGTGACTTTTAGTTATGACATCCTGTAAACCGGTACCGCGCTCTATTACAAATAGTCCGCCCCATTGTTGCGAACTTAAAGTGTAACAGGTTTTGACCACTTCCGAAATCATTAGACGGATGGCGTTTTCAGTTCGTTGGGTAAGAGGGCGATTGAACCAATCACTGGTATGCCCGATTTGCTCAAGGGCGCGTCGTATTTCAGGGGCAAAAACTACCGGAATAGCAACCAAAATAGCCGGTAAGGAATTTATAACCAAAAAACGCAATACCTGAAATGGCCAGATATTGACGATTATCAATAAAGAAACTATTAGGATAATCGCTCCTCGCATTAATACCAGAGCGCGTGTACCCTGTAGCAGCGATAGCAGCCCATAAATTAACAGAGCTACTATTATAATTTCAATGGCTGCCACCAAGTCAAGCCTAGAAAAAAGGCTTGCCAGCAATCCCAACAGTGCGTCCATGCATTCTCAAATCCGAAGCCGAAGCGAACGGGCTAGTATAAAATCAAACGAATCATTTAACTTGTTCTTGCCCAAGTTGCCCGACTTCTACAGCCTTCTGCTTAGCCTGTTCCTGTAAATTTTTTGCTCTTTCATTTGTCGGTTCACGTTTTAATATTTGCCCGTATAAGCGGTAGGCTTCCCCGAATCTGTTTACATTTTTCAGAACATCCGCCAAGGTAAAGTAAGCACGGGTATCATCGGGTGTTAGCGCAATAACCTGATGAAGTGCGCCGATAGCTTCTTGAGGATTACCGTTTTGAAGGCAAATTTGGGCAATAGTGCGCTGTTCTTCGATTGCATCTTTGAGCCGTCCCGCCAAAATATGAATATTTACCAATTGCTGGCGAGCTTCAATATCAGCAGGAGCAATGCGTACAATCCGGTCATAAAGGTCATAAGCTTTTTGCTGATTATTCATCATCATGTAAACTTCAGCACCTTTTTGCAAGCTGCGTACCGCATCTTTCATACGCCCGTTTTTACGCTGCAACTCTGCCAGTTCCTCGAGTTCAGCCATCCCCTGTTCGGTCATACCACGCTGCAAATATACTTGGCTAAGCTTGTCCCTCACTTCAATTCGGTTAGGGGCAATACGCTCCATTTCCTTGAGTACATCAATCATATTTTCAACTTGATTAAGCTTCTCAAAATGGTCAGCCAGTTCGCCTAATTCTGCTAATGCATCCGGCAATTGTCCCTGCTCGAAAAATAGCTCTGCCAGTTGAAAATAAACGTCTCTTTCATAAGGCAACAAACGTTTGACGGTTCGCAACGCTTTAATTGCATACTCTGATTGTCCTTGTGCGCCAAAAGCCTTTGCCAATTTACGATAAATGACAGATTGCGAAGGTATAGAGCCATATCGGAAATTAGAAGGCGCAAAATTTTGCACGTCCACTTTATCCATATAAGAAACCACCTTGCTAAGAGCTTCTACTGCATCGGCATATCGGCTTTTATCAAGATAGATTTGCCCCAATTCCCAACTAGCCAGCAATTCATAATCGCGATTTGAGAGAGAGCCGGAAGAAGAACGTATTGTCTCCTCTAATGAACGTATAGCAAGTTGCCATAGTTGCGATTCAATATACAAACAGCCAATGGCATAGCTAATGCCGGGGTTGTTGAATACTATTTGGGCTTGCCTATATTCCGCAATCACTTTTTCGCGGATAGTCTTATCCTGCCCAATTACATCCAGCACACTTTTGAAGCTTGTCCAACGAACATCGCCTTGATCTGTAATAAAAATAGTTATGTTAAGCAAGCATAAAGCTCGTAAATTATACGGCTCTAGTTCAAGGGCGCGTCTAAATTCGGCAAGAGCTTCATTATGTCGCTCAAGTTGGTTAAGCAACTCACCGTATTTTAGCCTAATTGGAGCGCTACTAGGCGCAAGGCTTCGCAACTTGCGACATTCTTCGAGGGCGCGATCAAGTTGTCCACTACGGATAGCGCCTTCAATACTATCGAGTAATAATTCTGCGGCTTCCTCCTTAAAACCATTGGTCATCAAGAGGTTGGCGAGTTTTCCGCGCAGTGCCATATTTTGTGGGCTGATAGTAGCCAACCGCCGAAATGACCAGATTGATTTTTCAGAATCGTTACGCAAGTTATAGAGATCAACAATAAACTGATATTTTACACGCGCATGTTCAAGCCAACCCTTTTTAATAAAGATTTCAGCCAGAATGGCTTGTGCGGGCAGATAATTCGGGAAATAGCGTATAAGCTCATGTGAAGCATCTATTGCCGCTTGCAATAAATCCCGCTTCATAAACTCTTCTGCTGCCCGAAGATATGGACCCGCATATTGATTTATATCGAGATTTATTAGTCCGGTAGGGAATACTGAAAGAATTTGCAGCTTTCTACCGGAGTCTTCTGCAGCAACAGTTTTAGCAGGCTCGTTATCCTCATCTGATAACGTTTCAAAATCTTCCTCGTCCGGATTCTGGCTAGGTTTGGAGAAAGTAATTGTAGCGCTATAACCCGGAATTTGGGAAGTATCAAGCAACTCTTCGCCAAATTTGCTTTCTTGCCCCAAATTGGTAGTGGTTGTACTACTTACTATCGGTTCTTCCGGCACAAACTTTGGCGCAACTGGCGGGTTCAGTTCACGCGCTCTGACAAGGGCAAGCCCAGTTTTTTCGGTTTTGAAATTATTCTCGCGAATGAAATCTGCCAACCTCTGGTAAAGAAGAGTTGCGCCGGGTATATCGCCTTTCTTCTCATAAGTATCAGCGGTAATCTCATACATGTCCACCAATTCGTCAACGGAGTTCTCATCAATATTAGAGAGGTCAATGCTGCTTAATGCAAATTCATAAGCTTTAACCGCTTGGTCATATTGATTTATACCTTCATGAGCCTGTCCAAGCGAAAAATAAGCAGATGCAGCATAATCAGAATCTTTGGCAGCTTTGGTAAGGTTTGGAATGGCTTGTTCAAATTGATGTTCCTGAATATAAAGTTGACCGAGGCTGTAATAAACATCAGCGCGGTCAGCCCCTGCCTCAATAGCCATTTCATAATGGCGGATTGCAAGACCTGCTTCTCCGCGTTCAAGATATAATTCGGCATCTGTTATTAGTTTGGTCGCATCCGAAACTGGCATTATTTCAACCGACGGCTCAGGTTGTACAACCGGAGTTGGGGGAATGGGTTCAAGCGCAGGAGATTCAAATGTCTCGCTAAACACAGGCAAGTCATCTAATGAGGGCAGGTCGGCGGTACTAATTTCTATCCGGTTTCCGCCTTCAAGCTGATTTATTAGAGTTGGGGCATCCTTGTTATTCGAGTCAAGCTTTAAAACATCGTTAAGTATCTCAAGTGCTTGCGTATTATCAGTTTTGCGAATATAGTATTTCGCAAGTTCAACCCCAACTGCTGCTGCCGAAGGATTATCGCCTTGATTTACATAGATTTCGATAATGTCATAATAAGCTTCAGTGCGATTTTCATCTAATGCAATAATATCGCTGAGTGCTTCAATCTGTACAACCGATTGATTATTTTCACGGGCTATATCACGTAAACGAAAGAATATAGCTATTGCATCTTCAATGCGTTCAAGCTTTGCCAAAGATTCGGCATAGCCTCGTAAAATACTAGGGTCTTTCGCCCGTAATTTGGCGAGAGGCTCAAACTGAATCAGTGCTTGCTCTACTCTACCCATTTGTAGTAAAGAAAGAGCAACTCCATACCGAGCATCCAAATCTTTCTTGAATTCGGTAGCAGCACGATAGTATTCGCGTAGAGCTTGGTCCCATTGGTTTTTATCCCGGAACTCGCGCCCACGCGACATAGCTTCATCGAATATTTGCCTGTTTTCAGCCATATTTTAATCCCAACCTTGCAGTCGCGGCAGTGTGGCGCGGAAATTTCATTGTATCCGGGCAATATTAATTATCTGCTCAACATAATTCTAGTAATTTAATTATAGCATCAAGTGTAAAGGCATGAAAAGGCACAAGCACCACAAATTTTAGCGTTATTTCAAATCTTCTTTCTAGAATAGTTTTCCTGATTCTTCAAAGGGCTTGTGCCGCTTTCCATTAAACTTAAAAGTTGCATCGTTAGCTCAATATCTCACTTCAAAACCGTGATAAGTTCCAGTAAAATCACTCCAGTCAATGCTAATTTCGCGTACTCTGGAGGGAGTTGGACCGGTGTACAACAAATCGAGTAGATTCTCAAGGTGGGCTTTATATCCTTCTGCTTCAAGCTCTACCATTGTGTGGTCAAAGCGATTATTGCGAACCCATCCGGTTAGTTCAAGTTTTGCAGCGTGGTATAAAACAAACTGGCGATAGCCTACCCCTTGCACCCGCCCATGCACTTGCGCTCTCAAATTTCGCTTCTGCGAGGTTTCATCATTCATTTTTTTGCCTTCCTGCTATTTATTCATCGTGCCAGAATTTCCCCTAGCAACTGGTTACATTTATTATCCATTTTAAACTATAAATTTGTAGTAGAAAATACATGCAATAAAAAAATATCGGTGGTAGAATATATCATGATAATATATCAGTGTGATATATCAGAATGAGATAAGATGCTATGTATGAACTAATAATACTCTCAATACTGTTAGGAACCCCGGCACATGGCTACCTGATAGCCAAGATAGTCAATAATGTGTTGGGACCTTACGCAAAAGTAAATAGTGGGAGGCTATACCCGCTACTGGCTAAATTAGAAAAAGAAGGCGCAATCGAAGCCATTGAGCCGGATTTAACTCAAAAAGAAAGTGGGCGGCAAACCAACGCTTACCGGATAACCGCTAAGGGGTCTCAGCTATTCCGGCGGTTAATGCTGGATACCTCCTCAAATCCCGGAGATTACCAGAAAATTTTCTGGCTAAAAGCCGCAATGATGGACACCCTTTCTCCCGATGAGCGCCTATTTTTGATTGAGCATTACATCAATTATTGCCAAGCGCATGTTCTTTACTTGAAAGCCAAATGTGAGGAATTAAAACATGGCTTATCTAGCCAAGAAATTCCTCAACATCGCTACTCAATTGTCCATGCCATTGAACATCGGGCGGTACATTGGCAACGCGAATTGGAATGGGGTGTCAGTTTAAAGCAACAAGAGTTAGTCGAACAGTGAATCTGGGGTTGAGCTTACCCCAATAAAAGCAGGAGAGTTAAAATGCAGGTTACAAATAAGCATAAACCCGTGACAAGCGCTGAATCAGAAAATCAAGCGGTTATGCGCTTCCCAGACGGCAGACCAATTAACCCTTGGTTGGTGTTGGTCTCGCTGGTAATGGGACTATTTATGGCGTTACTGGATGGAACAATCGTAAATATCGCTTACAACGCCATTTCTACAGAGCTAAAATCGGATACTATTACCACCAGTTGGGTATTAAATGCCTACAATCTCGTTTTCGCAGTGTTATTGGTCACAATGGGCAGACTTGCCGACCAATTCGGGCGCAAGCGGGTTTTTATGAGCGGTATGGTGCTGTTCACAATCGGTTCATTGCTTTGTGCGGTTGCTCCTAGCATTGAGTGGCTAATCGGCTTCCGGGCAGTACAGGGCATCGGCGCGGCGGCGTTAAATCCTATAAGCCTTGCCATTATCACCATTGTGTTCCCACCCGAAAAACGTGGTGCGGCTATCGGTATATGGGGAGCAATAACCGGTATGGCGATGGCGTTAGGTCCGATTATTGGCGGCTTCTTGGTAGATAATTATGATTGGCGTTCTATATTCTTTGTCAATATCCCGGTGTGCATAGTGGCATTATTTATGGTGTGGCGCAATGTGCCGGAAAATCGTGACCCTAATACATCCAGTGCAATTGATTTGCCGGGTATGATTTTGCTTAGCGTCTCTCTGCTCTGTTTGGTACTGGCAATCATTAACGGCAATAGTTGGGGTTGGGGTTCAGCAGGAATTATTGGGATGTTCGTTGGCTCTGTGCTGGCAATGGCTCTTTTCATCATAGTGGAGCTAAAGGAAAAACACCCTATTATTGATTTTAGCCTTTTCAGGATACGTAGCTTCATTGCCTCTAACTTTGCAATGTTCCTGTTTGGCATCGGTATTCAAGCCGGTATGTTAATGCTAGTGCTATACTTTATTACTTCCAGAGGCTACAACGAGCTTGAAGCCGCTTACGCGCTCTTGCCAATGCCGATTGCAGGCTTCATCACCTCCGGCGTGTTTGGGATGTTCAGCCGTAAAGCCAACTTGCGTTACGTAGCAATGGGTGGGTTAATAGTATCCGGTGTAGGTTTATTGAGCTTCTTTAGCTTGGATTACAACTCGGAGTATATTCAGGTCATATGGCGCGGTGTACTGGTAGGTATCGGGCTTGGCACCAGTTTCATGACCTTCTCAAATATCGTACTATCGGAAGTGCCACATTCTAAAGCAGGGGTGGGGAGTGGTGTGTTCAACACTTTCCGTCAAATCGGCTTTGCGTTGGGCGTAGCAATTATGATTAGTTTCTTTGCCGGACAGGTCAAAGACAACATGGTTGATGCAAAGGCAAGAGTGGTAGAAATAATACGCAGCGATGCTACTATACCCGAAATTGCGCGTACTATGATTGTTCAACAATTTGATAAAATGGGCGCACAAGGCGGTGCAAGCATGCAAAGCGGTAAATCTCAAGCTTTTGACTTGGTAACAATGTCGAAGGGAATGCCGGGAATGGAAGCAATACAACCGCAACTTGCAGTTTTGAACACCAAAATTGGTAACGAGTTCAATAAAGCCAGCGTTGATGCTTTCCGTTATACTTGGCTGTTAGGCGGTATATTTATCCTGCTAGGCGTGATACCGGCTTCATTCGCTCGACACCTAAAAAATGCGAAGCCTGAAGCAAGTTCAGGCGCATAAACATAATTTTTCTCCTTTCTCCGAGCAAGGGTGTAGCGAGGGCTATACCTTTGCTCTTTGTAAAAGCTAGAATAGAAGTGTTAGATTTTTTTTCACTTCTAAAATAATCGGTACTGTGGTAAAATGACGACAACTTCACCTTCATTCTGCAATAGAAACTGACGAAGGAGTCTCTTAACCCAATGAATAAAGCACAACTGGTTAAAGAGCTTATCAAGATTTTCGGCGAAGATAGCGTCTTGCACCATGTAGAAGATATTATGGTGTATGAGTATGATTTCTCCATTGACAGCAA
Organism: Candidatus Chlorohelix sp.; assembly: GCF_037138995.1. Classification (NCBI taxonomy): domain Bacteria; kingdom Bacillati; phylum Chloroflexota; class Chloroflexia; order Candidatus Chloroheliales; family Candidatus Chloroheliaceae; genus Candidatus Chlorohelix; species Candidatus Chlorohelix sp. The sequence goes on from NZ_JBAXHI010000019.1 coordinate 57,422, forward strand.
TCGCCCGGAAGCGGTGGTTTTGCCCCGCAACACCGAACAGATTTCCCAACTCATGGACTTATGCGAAAAAAATAAAATTCCAGTGGTACCACGAGGAGCGGGAACCGGTTTGAATGGCGGTAGTATTCCGGTGCGTGGCGGGATAGTGGTTTCACTGGCACGTATGAAGAAGTTGGTAAAACATGAGCCTAAAAACCGCTATGCAGTAGTTGAACCCGGCATGGTTAATATTGATTTGAGCAACGAAATTGCTAGTACAGGCTATTTTTTTGCGCCTGACCCTGCCAGCCAACGCGCCAGCACTATCGGCGGCAATATCGCTCTCAACTCCGGCGGTCCGCATTGCCTTGCGCTTGGTTCTACCACCAATCACATATTGGGGCTTGAGCTTGTTCTGCCCGGCGGCGAAGTTGTAAAAACGGGCGGGGCTGCCCCTGACCGTCCCGGCTATGACCTGACCGGCTTCATTGTGGGTAGCGAAGGTACGCTTGGTATTATAACCGAGGCAACCGTTAAAACCATGAAGATACCCGAAGCGGTACAAACCTTCCTCGCCCTTTTCCATACAATTGATGAAGCCTGTGAAGCAGTAGCGCAGGTCATTGGTGCAGGGATAGTCCCGGCTGCTTTGGAAATGCTGGATCAGGTAATGATTGAGTTGATAGAACGCGCTATGCACGCCGGATACCCCCCCGATGCTGGAGCAGTTCTACTAATCGAGATTGACGGTCTCAGAGAAGAATTAGGGGATTTACAGGATACTATAATAGATATTTGCCGTCGTACAGGCGCATTTGATGTAAAATATGCCACCAGTGAAGAAGAACGGCAGAAGTTATGGAAGGGGCGCAAAAGCGCTGCCGGAGCGCTCGGACAGGTTGCTCCCAATTTTTATCTGCATGATGGCGTTGTGCCGCGAACCAAATTACCTGAAGTTATGCACAAGGTGATGGAGATAGGGCGCGAATACAATCTGGTGGTGGCAAATATTTTCCACGCCGGAGATGGCAACTTGCATCCGAGCCTACTTTTTGATGCGCGAGAACCGGGTATTCTGGAAAGGGTAATCGAAGCGGGTGAGAAAATCCTGAAACTTTGCGTGGATGTAGGCGGAACTATCACCGGAGAACATGGCATCGGTACTGAAAAGCAAGAGTATATGACATGGATATTCAGCGAAGCCGACCTTGAGACAATGCGTAAGGTTAAAGATGTTTTCAACCCAAATGATACCGCCAATCCTTGGAAAGTCTTTCCCACACGCCAAAGTTGCGGAGAAATCAGCTTGAAAATGCGCTTACTAAAGTCAAAACCGGGCATGGAAGAAGCTTGGATTTAAGGGTGATTCATGAAAGCAACCGGAAATAAAAAGAGAACTCGGCGGACAGGTAAGGAAACCACGCCGAAAACGGACAACGAGAATCTGGGAAAACTGGCAATTGACGGGCAAATACCGAAAGCGGTTGCCTACCCTACCACTAATGAAGAAGCCGCTGAATTTCTCAGAGAAGCTGACTCCACAGGCAAGAAAGTTTCAGTGCGAGGCGGCGGCACCAAGCTAAGAATCGGCAATTCTATAGAAGGGCTTGACCTTGTAATCTCAACCCGCAAGCTGAATCAAATCCTCGAATACGAGGCAGCAGACCTGACTCTATGCGTACAGGCGGGCGCAAATCTAGCACAGGTACAAAGTAAATTAGAGAAGCAGGGACAATTTCTACCAATTACCTCGCCTCTTTCCGCTACTGCAACTGTGGGTGGCGCAATTGCCAGCAACAGCAGCGGACCTACCCGCCTTCAGTATGGCGCGGCGCGAGATTGGCTTATAGGGGTGCGCTTTGCGTTGGCAGACGGCACACTCGCCAAAGGGGGCGGGCGCGTGGTCAAAAATGTTGCCGGTTTCGATATGATGAAATTGATGATAGGTTCTATGGGTACGCTGGCAATGCTCTTGGAATTGAATCTCAAACTATTGCCCCTACCGAAAGCACGCGCCACTGTCCTAATCCCTTTTAATGCCGAACATGAGGCTTGCGAAGCCGCCTTACGTATTATTGATAAAGGCATTTTTCCTACCGCAGAAACAGTGTTAGATTCTAATGGGGCGGAGTCGCTAGGCTTGGAAGCACGTACTACCCTGCTGATTGAGGTTAGGAATACGGCGCAAGCAGTAGAAAGACAGTTGCGCGAAATCCAGCAATTAGTCTGGCAATTAAGCGGCGCGAAGGTGGAGCGTATAAACGATGAGGACAGCCAATCTAAGTTTTGGTCGCCTGTCACAGATTTTGCCTACCGCCCTTCATTGAATGCCCCCAATACGCTTGTAATAAAGGCAGGGGTCGTACCCACTCAGGTGGCTATGATTATCCGACAGGCTCATCAATCTGCCAAAATGAATAATATTCAGGTTGAGTGTATGGCACACGCGGGACACGGTATTTTGTATGTCGTGGCTAAATACCCTGAAAATGACGAAGAAACAGCCCTGAAATTCATTAAGGAAATTACTGCCAAAGTAGAATCAAATAGCGGTTCAGCAATAATAGAGCAAGCTCCACTAACGCTCAAAACCCAGCTTAAAGATATATGGGGCAATGCCTTGAGCCGTACTGAATTGCGGCTTATGCGCGACATCAAGAAAAAACTCGATCCCAATCGTACTCTGAACCCCGGAAGGTTCGTTAATAGCATTTAAGCGCGGTTTTTGTTTTGCGCCATTGGGAATTTGACGGCTACTAGAAAGTGGACTGAGTGATGGACACCGTAAAATTGGTTGACCTTGTGAAAGATAAACGTTTGCCCGGTTTCATGCAGGGGGAAGCCCCTAGCTACGATGATATGACGCGCTGCATCCATTGTGGGCTATGCTTGAACCAATGCCCTACCTACCGAGTCACAGGCAATGAAACAGAGTCGCCACGCGGCAGGCTCTACTTGATGCGAGCTTTTGCGGAAGGGCGCATTTCCGGGCAAAGTGAATCCCTACAAAAACATCTAAACCAATGCTTGCAATGCCGTGCTTGCGAAAGCGCCTGTCCTAGTGGCGTTAAATACGGACATTTGGTAGAACTAACCTCCGCTGAAGTTGCCCAACAAACAGCCCAAAAGCAAAGCCGCACTGAAAAAATTATCCGTTGGTTGGTATTCCGACAGCTATTCCCGAAACCAAATAACCTGAGATATTTTGCCCTTGCCACCCGCTTTTACCAGCGGTCACCCATACAGAAGATTAATCGCGCCGTAGGTTTCCTAAGACTACCCGCGCTCTCCAAAATAGGGCTTGGCAAACTCGCCGACCTTGAAGAAACACTGCTTCCGCCCATCAGCAAGCCATTATTTGAACCTCCAGAAGAAGGGAAAGTCCCCGCGCTTACCGAGCAAAAATATCGAGTGGCGCTATTTAGCGGTTGCGTGATGAGCATTGCCTTCGCCGGTATTAATGAAGCTACCGTGAGAGTCTTGACCCGCAACCACTGTGAAGTGGTAGTACCCGAAAGCTTAAATTGCTGTGGCGCACTCCATGTACACAACGGAGACCGTGAATATGGCAAGGAAATGGCTATTCGCAACATCGAGGTATTCGAGGAAAGCGAGCGCAAATTCGGCAAATTCGATGCCATTATTATCAATGCTGCCGGGTGTGGCGCAATGTTGAAAGAATACGGCGAACTGCTAAAATCCGATAAGGCAATGGCGAAACGCGCCGAAGCATTTTCCGAAAAAGTAAAAGATATTACCGAGTTTCTGGCAAGTATTGAGCTTAACCGCAATTTTGGGCGCATTAATCGGCGCATAACTTATCAGGACGCATGCCACCTGTTACACGGACAGAAAATCCAATTCCCGCCACGCGCACTGCTAAAGGCGATTCCCGGAATTGAACTGGTAGAGATGAAAGATAGTGACAAATGTTGTGGTAGCGCGGGGATTTACAATGTAACCAATTCTGAATTGAGCTTGCAAATCCTCGATGAAAAAATGGAAAATATAGCGGACGCACGCCCACAATGTATCATTGTTGCTAACCCCGGTTGCCATCTACAAATGAAACTGGGCGTAAAACGCGCAGGGCTGCAAAAAGGATTGGGTAAACCGATTGATGTTGCTCATATCGTAGAATTATTGGACGAGGCATATCGAGCGGCTGAAATTTAAGAATAAACGCTAATAAAATAGCTAACAGTTGACTTGATTACTACCTAAACCTATAATGTGCCTATAGTTGGTGGTAGAATGAAAAGGAAGTTCAATATTTAGGGGATTTCCATTATGGGAATGAAACTGGTAGTAGCAATTGTACAAAATGATGATGCAGACGAGCTAATTGATGCTCTGACATCTTCCGATTATCGTGCCACTAGATTAGCCAGTACCGGCGGGTTTCTTCGTCAGGGCAACACCACTATTATCGTTGGAATACCGGCAGAATCTGTTAACCAAGTATTAAACATTGTTGCCGGGCATGCTCACCCTCATCATCAGAATGTCGTGCCAAATCCTTTCCCCACTCCTACAACTGTTACGATGCAAACCGCAAAGGAAGAACCTCTCGAAGTTCAAACTGCAAAAGCTACTGTTTTCGTACTAGATCTCGAACGCTACGAAAGAATTTGAGTAACATATAATGACAAACGATAATGTAGGGCAATCAAAGAAGTTAGCCATAGTGTACGGCGCTGAGTTACTCACCTATGATTTTGGACCGGAACATCCTTTTGGTGCAAAACGCGGTAAAGTTACGTGGGAACTTCTCAAAGCTTTAGGCATTCCTGAGCGAGACGATGTATTAAATCTCAATACTAGAGAAGCTTCCAACGAAGAATTGCGCTTGTTCCATACACAGGATTACATTGATTTTGTCGAAAGTGCCTGCAAACGTGGGTTTGGGTATCTGGATGGAGGCGATACACCTGCGATGTTGGGCGGTTTTGAAGCTGCAAAAACCGTAGTGGGCAGTAGTTGGAGTGTTTGCGAAGCGGTAATGAAGGGGCAAGCACGTTATGGGGCTACTATTGTGGGGGGATTGCATCACGCTTTTCCCGGACGTGCCTCCGGGTTTTGTGTCTTCAATGACCTCGCGGTTTGCATTCAGCTATTACGGCGCGAGTTCAAGCTAAAAAGAGTAGCCTATATAGATATAGATGCCCATCACGGTGATGGGGTGATGTACGGTTTCTATGAAGACCCGAATGTAATCTTCATTGATTTTCATGAAGATGGGCGTTACCTATTCCCCGGCACAGGCGCAATCCATGAATTAGGGCGCGGAATTGCAACAGGAACCAAATTCAATATGCCAATGCCTCCTTACAGTGGAGACCAGAGTATGTTACGGGCATGGGATTCGCTAGTGCCACAATTGTTGCATGATTTCAAGCCCGAATTTATTCTGCTTCAAATGGGGGTGGACGGGCATGGGGGCGACCCTCTAACTGAATTGAATTATTCTTCTGCCAGTTATAAGCATATTATTCGTTCTCTGCGCGAACAAGCTGAAGAAGTTTGTGACGGGCGATTAGCCTTGTTTGGCGGTGGTGGTTACAACTTGGAGTCGTGCGCTCTACGTTGGACGGAAATGATTGCGACCTTGATTGATGCAGAATTACCTGATTTTCTTCCCGATAATTGGCGCACCCGCTATAAAGAAATTACAGGGGAAGAAGCCCCCGTAACTTTTCAAGAAGATTTCACCTCAGATAACACTCTCGTCAGAGTGGCTGAAATGGTGGATTGGTTTCGTATGAAAGGGCTATTACTCTCATGATTAAGCGAATCTTGCTTGCCTACGATGGCAGCCTTGTATCGCAGGTTGCAGCACAACATGCTGCTGAAATTGCTACACACTTTAATTCTGAAGTAACCGTTTTGACTGTAGGTGGTCCACTTTTTGGAGGAGTTAGCAAAGATGCCACTATTCAACATATGAACGAAGCGGACTATGAAAAAGTGGCAGATGAAGGTCTCTCGATTTTGGCGGACAAAAAGGTACGCGCTCACAAAAGATTCCGTTGGGTTGACCCGGCTGATGAAATTCTGCACGAAGCTTTGGAAGGGGGCTACGACCTGATTGTTATGGGACATCGTAGCGCACATAGCAGTATCCGGCGTGATGAGGGTATGCTTGGCAGTGTTGCTATTAAAGTGATAAATCATGCCCCTTGTTCGGTTATGATTGTGCGCCCTGATTCAAATCTTCAGAACCCTAGCAAAATCGTTTAGCGGGAGTTCAGCTTGTACGAAATCAAACCAGAGCGACAGCTAGAATTATTGCGTTGGCTTATATCTTTCCAAGATGCCCAGTGGTTGATTAAGGCTACTGCGGCATTGGGAAGTTCTGACGCGCTAAAGCTCAATAGCAAAGTTCGGAATGCTTTAGCCAAAACCGAAATGAAAGCTATTCTGGCGCTAGTTGGTAAGAGCAAAGCCGATAATCTAGCTGATGCCTTTGAGATTCTCAAAACTTTCCTGAGTTTGGTGTATGGAGAGCGCGGTTGGAAGGGTGAATTTCGCCTTTTTTCCGAATATCAGGCTGAGATTGAGGTTTCTTCGTGGAGCTTAACCGATACCTTACGTAAAGCCACCAATTCCGGTACGGAAGCGTTCAGTTTTGCGGTTGAGATGCTTTGGAATGGCTGGTTTGAGATGTTATTACCCGATACGCATGTTGAAATTTCCTCAAAACTGTCCGGCACAAATGGACGCACCAGCGACCTATTCTCTATTACTTGTTTTAGTGAGGCATTTGCTGTTTCAAATCAGCCTACTGTTGTAAATCCGCCAGTGCTAGAATCAAATCCGGTGGCGGAGGCGCTACAAATTTTACTGGAGGATGAGAAGCCGGAAACTGCTCCTGTGCCTTCCCTAGTAGATTACACCACTTATACGCCGCCCGTTGCGGTCAGGCAGCCTACTCCTGTGTTGCCAACTGAGCAACCCGATAACAAGCCAATGCATGGAGGGACATTATCCCAAAGATTAGCTAATAAGCGACCATCTGCCAGTGAAACAAATCCGCAACAGTCTCCCGGCAATGAAACCGCGCCCTCTAATATTGTACCGCTTTATGACCCCAAGAATGCGCGTCCGCTTTATTCAGTTGATTTAGAGCAGAAAACCAAAGATGCGATTGGGCGGGGTGAACTCAAGCGCAACAAACTAATGCAAAAACTTTTTCTCTCCAAAGAAGCGCGTGAATTGCTGGAAAATGCAGCGGATGAGGCTCCTGTTCCGGCTTTTAATCTCGCCGCAGGTATCGAGGGCATTTTGCAAAACTTGATTGCAGAGCGCAATTACACGTCTCCAGGCTATATCAGCGAGGAAGTACATGTTATTGGTGGGGCGGAGGGTGAGTTACAAATTCTTGTAGGTAAGAGGGTTTTTGGGGCAGTGAGCGAAGTGCCACCCGGACATATCCGGGAATTGCTGGATGAAGCAGTAACACGCTGGGGCGAAAGTGCAACAGGCTAACGAGAAACAAGGGGCTTTAACCCCTTGCCTCAAACAAAAAACCTGAGCTAAAGACCTTCCATAGTTTCCAATAAAATACCGTCAACCACTTTCTTAAAATCCCCGGTTTGGTGAAAAGTGGCGAGTTGGCGGTCTGCGCTGGTTCCGCCTTTAATAAGGGTACGAATATACTCAATTTCCTTGCGACTTCCTAGCTCATCCACCACTTCATCTACAAATTCCAGCAATTCATTCAACAAATTTTTCGCGCTGACCTCTTCTTGCTTTCCAAGGTCAATCATATTCCCCTCAATGCCATAGCGCACCGCCCGCCATTTATTTTCCATTATCAGAGCGCGGCTATAACGCCTCCAGCCGATATTTTGCACACGTAATTTATAAAGCTTGGCGCAAACCGCTTGAATTAATGCGGCTAAAGCCAGAGTTTCTTCCATTCGGGTTGGCATATCACAGATACGAACTTCAATGGTGGTAAATTGAGGATGTGGGCGAACATCCCACCAGATTTTCTTGCCATCATCAATGCAATGGGTATCAACTAGAGTTTGTACGTAGCTGTCAAAAGCGGCAAAGCTTTCAAATTCTTCGGGTATGCCTGTGCGAGGGAAACGCCCAAAGACCACCGACCGGAATGATTTTAGCCCGGTATTGCGCCCCATCCAGAAAGGGGAACTGGTTGAAAGTGCCAGAATATGGGGCAAGAAGTAGCGCAATTCGTTCATTATCTGTACCGCAAGGTCAGGGTCTTCTATACCTACATGCACATGCATCCCGAAAATCAATATCTCGCGAATAACATCCTGTAATTCTTCTTCCAGAATATGGTATCGCTCATGGTGAGTTATCGGTTGCGTCTGCCAACTTGTAAAGGGATGCGTACCGGCAGCGCCAATCGCCAAACCATGTTTGAAAGCAAGCTCTGATAGGGTATATCTATTGCGAGTCAAATGCTCACGCGCTTCTTTAATGTTTTTGCAAATAGGCGTAACCGTTTCCACACAACTCATTAACATTTCAGGCTTGATATTATCGCCCAATATAGGAGCGCCAACCGCAATAATTTCGGCATTGCGTGGGCTTAACTCGCGTGTGGTAGGATCTACCAATTGGAACTCTTCCTCGATACCTAATGTAAAGGAAGGTGTAGGGCGTCGCATACTTTACTCCAATTTATTACTCAATAACAAAAGTTGGTACAGTGCTTCCGGTACCTGCTGTAACATTAAGCAGCGATGCCGCAGACAGACGTGTAAGCAGCCCTGCTACCTCACTGTCAAAAATATAAGGGTCACAATCTACTAGCCGTTCTGCCAAGACAGTCTCGCCATTATTCAATACAGGATACAGTTCTTTTGCCACCTTAACTTTTTCCTGCACCACAAACGGTTCGGGCAAGGCTGCGTCAAAGGCTTTTTCCCATGCGTCAGACTCGCTCTCCCAACCAATTGTAATACCTTTGCCACCGTACTCGTCATTCGGTTTCAGAACTAACCTGTCCCTATTTTGCATAACAAAAGCGCGTAGGTCAATTTCTTCGCCTTTGTAGGTAGTTTTTCCTTCGCGCACTCGTCTTGTCCACGGCACATGTTTTTCAATCAGTTCCAGTTGGAGAGAAGAAAAGTAACGATGATTTTGCTCATCAGTTAAAAGTCCGAAAATCATCTTCTTATGAAAGATTTTGCAGCGGAAGCTGTTAATCATGCAAACCGCGCCCTCCTCATAGGCTTTGAAAACAGGTTTGCACTCTGCTGCCCGTTCGATTAGCTCGCTTCCCAATACGCGCTTTAAAATAAGGTCTATTTCAAAATCATCTTTACGCAATTTACCATCAGTATAGGTTAATTCGCGGGGGTCACAAATGATAGCTTTCACGCCGCGCTGCCCGAAATGCTCTTGCAAAAGCTCAAACTCAGTTCGGGTTGGCACATCATCCCAATCCACAATTGCGACCTGTGGTACTCGCGTTGGACGAGTTCCAAGATATTCACGATAGTTGTTCAACAACATATCCAGTAATTTTGGTTTCACATCAATATGGCTAAGCTGATATTTCTCGGTGAATTTTTTCATCACAGGTAAAGTGGTGAATAGTTCGGAGAGACCATCTTCATAGGTTGCGCCTGCGGGGGATTCGGCGTTGTATTCCACAAAGTGCATAGTCAAACCATCAGCATCAACGCTCAGAAAGCTATCTAGGCGGCTATGTGCGCTCAAACGCTTGTAGCCAGTATCAAACGCCAGCAAGCGATGTTCTTCTTCGGTCAAGCCTACATCTGCCAGCAATCTCTCAGATTCGGCTTTATCACTGCCGAGCATAACATCGCCCAAGCGAGCAATTGCGCCTGTCAACGCATTGCACACTTCCCGAATATAATTGAAATGCACTCTAGTGGTAAAATGGGGGCGCAAGACGTTACAAAGGGGCTTACCGCCAAAGGTTAACTTACGGGGTGGCATGCCATCCAACAGCATTTGCCAACTATCGTCAGCAAGTTCAGGACTGCCAGTTATCAACGAGTGATAATAGCTTATAGCTTCTTCAAGGCGTGCCGCTTCTTGTTTGATTTGGCGATTTGCATCCATCTTATAATCCCCCAATCGAAGGAGCGGGGCGTTTTTCACCCCGCTTTTAACTACTCTATTACTTTGAGCGCGTATTTCTGCCGCTCAATAACGCATCCCAGCGATAACGTACCGGTTGAGGTTTGCGTTTGTCAGTAGCATAATCAATCACCAAATCGGTCATTGCCCCGATAACCCACTCAAAGTAGGTTTCGCCTACGCTCCAAAAATCCATATCTGGAGCGGGATTCAGGAAATCAATAGCATAGGGTACGCCATCACGAATTGCAAATTCAAGCGTGTTCATATCGTAACCGAGAGCATCGCACAACGTCTGGCAATCATGCACTATGCGGTCGTGCAATTCTTTTGAAAGATAATTGGGGTCAACTATGTATTTGCGCTCGGAAGGATCGTAAGGCATTACCTTAATATTATCACGACCGATAGCATAACAGCGCACGTATTGGCGAAATTCAATGTTTTCTTGCAAAACCATTGTTAGCTCACCAGTTTGGTTGTAGCAACGCCAAAGTTCGTCGAGATCATGAACCTTATACACATTCTTCCAACCTCCCCCTGTTGCTGGTTTAAGGAAAGCAGGAAGCCCTGTATAAGCCACTATATCATTCCACGGCAAGGGATAGGTTAAATTTCTCAGCGACTCGTCAATAATTCCTTCTACATAAGCTTTGTTAGGTAAAACGACTGTTTTGGGATGTGCTACCCCTAGTTTAGTAGCAATTGTTGACTCAATATATTTATCGTCAGCAGTCCACCAGAAAGGATTGTTGATAACAATAGTTCCCTGAAGGGCGGCATTTTTCAGGTAGCTGCGATAATACGGTACTTCATGGCTAATACGATCAACGATAACTTTATATTCACAAGGTTCATCCATATAAGAGCCAACGAGTGAAACCATCTCGGCAACGATACCCGCATTTCTCGAATTAACGCTGTCTATAAAAGCCTGTGGGAAAGTTCCTTCCCGCCCAACAATTAGACCAACTTTCAGCGGTTCTTTTACTTTCTTTGCTTTGACTGCCATTTCCTTCTCCAGTGATATTATAAGTACTTACGAATCTGAGTTCTCCACGCGGGCCAATCATGGTCGTAGCCCCCCCAAATATCAAGATGGTGTGATATGCCCTTTAACTCAAGAATTCCGGCAAGTTGTTTTGTTTCATAAAGGCAAACCGGCACGTCCCATTCACCAACTACGAGAAAGATTTCCTGCCTACGAAGCTTATTGGTAAAGTCGCCTTCGCCAAGCCCTCCGATATAATCCACCGGCACGTTATAATAAACATCATTGTTAACAAAGCCGTCCAGATAAGTATGGACGTTATAGCGCCCACTTTGCGCTACAATCTTGCGGACAATTTCTGGATGTCGGAATCCATAATTGACACTTTGAAAAGCGCCAAAACTACATCCGGTTGTAATAATAAAGTTGTTCTGGTTTTTATTTCTGATAAAAGGCAAAACCTCTTCGGTCACATAGCGGTCATAGGCAATGTGCCGATTGATTCGCTCGTAAGGTGGAACATGGTTGTTATACCAGCTTTCGTTATCAACACTATCAATGCAAAATAGCTGTAACCAGCCATTATCTAGCCTATCCTTTAAGGCTTCAACCATTTCACTATCTTCGTATTGGTAGAAACGCCCCATAGAAGTAGGAAATACTATCACGGGCGCACCGGCATGCCCAAAAACCAGCAATTCCATGACACGCCCAAGGCTGGAACTGTACCATTGGTGGTATTCTCTATTCATGTTCTTCTTTCTGGTTGAACGGATTCCAAGACAAAAACCTTGCAGAATTTAACATTCAGGTGGGAAATTGTCAATCTACTGATTATTTTTATAAGAAAGCCTAGAACATTTGCAGCTGCTTCTATTTTTTTTACTCCCATAGGCATCAAGCTAAGAAGCAACAAGGGAGGGGTCTAAACAATATTGATAG
>NZ_JBAXHI010000020.1:0-67137 GCF_037138995.1 Candidatus Chlorohelix sp.
GCTGCTACTACTGCGGGACAAGCAGCTACTACCACCGCTGCTGCTACCACTGCTGCACTTCCTGTCGGTGATGCTACCAGAGGTTCCCAGATTTTCAGAAGAACTTGCCAAGTTTGTCATGCTAAAGGCGGAACCGAGGTCGGTACGGATGGACAGCCTAACCTTGCTTCCAGTACCAAGACTAATGACCCTGCCTTTATCCGCCAGACTGTTCGCGATGGTCGCAAGGGTGTTATTACTCCGGGTATTGATATGCCTTCGTTTAACTCCGTCAACATTCGCGATGCTGAACTTGAAGATGTAGTTGCCTATATTGCTTCTATCAAGAAAGCTGGCTATGTTGCGCCGACCCCGACCCCGATGAACACTGTTGTAGTGCCACCTAACACTGTTGCTCCGACTCGCCCTGCCCCGACTCCGCCGAACGGCTCAGACGGTAAGGTCATTGCGAGCAGCGCATCCAGAGGCGAGGTTATTTTCAGAAACTCTTGCCAACGCTGCCACGCTAATGGTGGACGTACCCGCGGTGACAAGGATCAGCCTAACCTTTCTACAAACGGCAATACTTGGAATCCGGACTTTGTACGGAGCTTCATCTTCAACGGTAGCCCGACTCCGGCTTTGATGCCATCGTTTGGTCCGAATCTGACTCCTCAAGAATTGGAAGATTTGGTTAAATACATAACCACAATCAATACCATTCAGAAGCCGACTACCCCCATCGCCACCCCGTAACAACGGTGTAAGGATGGGTGTATAGGTAATGCCTCAAGATAGCCCGAACCGTTGATTTGGGGCTGGGCTATCAACAGACAAGCTTATCGCTAAAACAAAAGTCTCCGCTTCCTGTCACAAGGGGCGGAGATTTTGAGTTTACTCAAGAAATCAGCACTGCGGTTCTTTCCTCACATTAAAATTTAGTAATCTTATATATATTTACCTATATATGCATAGAGTAAATTATATTGGACATTTTGCCAAAAAGAAGATAGATTAGAAACACATTAGAAAATTAAAAACAGATTAGAAAAATCTCTGATACAACAGAAATGAATATCATTATTTTTCAAAATTTGTGACTGGACGGAAGTAAGCTCGTTGTAAAGGATATAGTTGATTTTATCCTCTTTACAAATACTTTATTTATGGGTAGCACCAAGCTACTGTAATTAAAGACTTCCTATTATCTCTTTCTAAAACCTTTTTTAGTAAAACATAAATACTGTTCTATAAAAGCCATATAAAACCGAAATTGTTTTTGTATATGCTGAAAACCTTTCTGACATTGTTGTAATCCAGTTGCAATTCAGCTTTACATTGACACTTGGAGATGAGACGCGCTTTAAGTTTGCTAGGCATATATTTTTTTGAGTAATACGAAAGAACGCCCTACATTTGGTTTTTTCGCTACTCAAGAAAAGGCTCTCTCTTATTTTTTGAGTGAAGTATTTATGTGGCATTTAGTTATTTCGTTTCTGATGGGTTTTGAGAAAGGGTAAGAATTACTATGAATTTGAAGGGAAAGTTGCTCCGCTTTTCATGGCTGTTGCCTCTTGTTGTTCTGGTTCTAGTGGCTTGTGGCGATAACGGCACCACTAAGACTACTGCTACACCAAATGCTGCTCCTGCTGCTACCACTGCGGCACAAGCTGCTGCTACTAGTGCTGCACCCGCTGTTGCTACGACTGCTGCTGCTACTACCGCCGCGCAGGTTGCTGCTACGACTGCTGCACCCGCAGCTGGCGCAACTACACCCGCCGCCGGCGCAACTACAGAGGCTGCTGCTGATGTTATTTGGCAACCTACTGTTACACCTATTGCGGCGCCGGGAGATATTACCAGAGGCTCCCAGATTTTCAGAAGAACTTGCCAAGTTTGCCACGCTAAAGGCGGAACCGAAACCGGTCCTTTTGGACAACCTAACCTTGCTGAAGATGACGTAGATCGGAAGAACCCTGAGTTTGTCCGCCAAATCATTCGCAGCGGTAAGAAGAGTACGATAACTCCGGGTATTGATATGCCCACTTGGACCGCGGATCTTATTCGCGACAGTGAGCTTGAAGACCTTGTGGCGTATGTGGTATCTCTCCAGCACGTTCCGGCTGGCTATGTCCCTCCAACACCTACAGTGATGCCAACTATTTTAGCTACTCCAACTGCCGCTCCGACTCGCCCTGCTCCGACTCCGCCAAATGGTGCTGATGGTACTCCTATTGTTGGTAGTGCTATCAGAGGCGATGTCATTTTCAGGAACTCTTGCCAGCGTTGCCACGCTAACGGCGGTCGGACACTTGGTACCAAGAATCAACCCAACCACTCTTTGGGTGTAAATACTTGGAATCCAAACTATGTCCGCAGCTTTGTTTACAACGGCAGCCCTATAGCGACATTAATGCCTCCGTTTGGCCCGAACCTGACTCCTCAAGAGCTTGAAGATGTGGTTAAGTACGTAACCACAATCAATACTACTCAGCGACCTACTGCTACTCCTTAATCGATGGGGTGTGTGAGCTAACGCCCCAAGAGTAAGGTTTCTTGTAAAAAAGTCTTCGCTTCCTGTAATAAGGGGGCGGAGATTTTGATTTCGCGCATCGCATCATCGAGGGCAATAGCCCTCTCCCACAGAATTAAAACCATCCTCACCAATACCAAGAGAATTAACCCGTAGGGGCGACGCTTGAGTCCATCTGTTCCAAGTAATTCGAGAATTAACCAGAATATGTACTTATTAATGAATGCTGGATACTGGAAAGTTTGAAATAATCTCTTTAAAAGCCCTAAGTAGCCCAAATTTGGGAGATTTGCTACCCAAGAACCAATTGCCAAACCTTTTACAAATCGTGACAGGTCAAAATATTCCAGTTTTGATGTATAAAATTTTAGTTAGCGTTCATTAATAAGTAGAATTGGCACATAAAAAAGTGTATTTTTGATTTAGTTGGGACAAATGCGCTTGAGTCGCCCTTCCCACGATTGTATCAATCCCATGAGAATTGCGCCACCGAACGAGGGTGGCTCGACACGCCCCTACCAATCCGAACCCCTTTGAGAATTTTTAAGGGTATAATATATTTGTTATTAGGCTTTCTCTAAAAATCGGTTATTTATTCAGGAGCTTACTATCAAATGGCACAGCAAAACACTGATTATGATGTAATATTAATTGGAAGTGGACCCGGCGGTTATATCGCTGCTATTCGCGCTTCGCAGCTTGGGCTAAAAGCGGCGGTGGTAGAGCGCGAAGAAGGTTTGGGCGGAATTTGCCTTAACTGGGGTTGTATCCCCTCTAAAACTATTCTCCGAAATGCAGAAGTCCTTAATACTATCAACCACGCAAAAGACTACGGAATAAAAATAAACGGTACGGTTGAGGCTGATTTTACCGCCGGACTGGCGCGGGCGCGGGGCATCATCGAGCGGCAGGTCAAAGGGGTTGCTTTCTTGATGCGTAAGAACAAAATTGAGGTTGTGCGCGGGACAGGCAGAGTCATTGATAAAAACACGGTTGGCGTAATTGCGCCCGATGGCAGCGAGCAGCAACTAACGGCAAATCACATTATTATTGCTACTGGCTCACGGGTTAAGTTGCTGCCTGGCATGAATCCTTCCATTATTGATGGCGAAAGCATCATAACCTCGAAAGAGCTTTGGAATATCAAGAAACAGCCGAAATCGGTAATCATTCTAGGCGCGGGACCAATCGGGGTTGAGTTTGCCACTGTGTTTAACGCTTATGCAACTGAGGTTACGGTGGTGGAAATGCTTTCGCGGGTGGTACCGCTGGAAGATGAAGAAATAAGTAGCACTCTTGCCCGTGAGTTCAAGAAAAAGGGCATCAAGGTGATGACCGGGCAGAAGGTGGCTTCGGTGGTGAAAGAGAACGGGCTGGTTAAGGTAACAGCCGAAGCGGTGGAGGGCGGCAAGCAGCAGACGCTTGAGGCAGAACTGGTGGTAATCGGGCTTGGCTTTTCGCCTAGTAGCGATGGGCTAGGGCTGGAAGAACTTGGGGTGAAGCTAGAGCGCGGTTTTATTCAGGTTGATGAAAAGATGCAAACCAACGTACCCGGCATTTACGCTATCGGTGATGTTACCGGAAAACTGGCGTTGGCGCATGTTGCTTCGGCGATGGGCGTAGTGGTGGCGGAAGTCATCGCGGGACATGAAACGGTAGAACTGGATTATCTGAGCATGCCGCGCTGCACCTATACTTCTCCGCAGATTGCCTCAATCGGTTTGAATGAGGCGCAAGCTAAGGAGCGGGGCTACGAGGTGAAAAGCGGAAAGTTCGGTTTCCAGCCTAACGGTAAAGCCCAAGCGTTAGGGGAAGCGGTCGGCTTCGCCAAAATTATTGCGGATGCCAAAACCGGAGAAATTCTTGGGGCGCATCTAATCGGACCCGAAGTGACCGAGTTAATCGCAGAATTTAGCATTCTTCGCTTGCTGGAAGGAACGGTTGAAGAATTACACCGGGCAGTACACCCGCATCCAACTTTGTCTGAGGTATTGGCAGAGGCGGGCTTGGCGGTAGAGGGTTTGCCCCTTAACGCCTAAAAGATAGAGTGCCTATATGGGCAGCGGTGGCGCGATTTCCCGCTCTTCCCAAGATTGCCACCAATCCTATGAGAATTGCGCCACCGAACGCGGGCGTGCCGAGCCACGCCCCTACCAATCCGAATCCTCCGAACCCGAACGGGGGATACGAATTAAAACCTTCTTTGTATTGGGCAATGCCCTTCTTGCAACCGCCCTTGAACTGCAAAGTGCTTGATTTGAAATTTTCAGCGAATTGGTTAGAATATTGATAAAATAAAATTGAATTGCCAATTGCTGCTAACCTGTTTAATAGAGCCGCTATTCAAAAGGAAGAACCGGGTAATAGAAAATGAGAGCCGAAATCCTTTCAATCGGTACCGAGTTATTGCTTGGACAAATCGTTGATACTAATGCTCAGTGGTTGGCAGGCGAACTGTCTGGACATGGCATAGATTTATACTTTATCTCTCAAGTAGGGGATAACTTAGGACGCTTGGTGGAAACACTTCGGAGTGCTTGGAATCGCTCTGAGTTAATAATTTGTACCGGAGGCGTGGGACCCACCGAGGACGACCTTACTCGTGAAGCAATAAGCGAATTGCTTGAAGAAAAAATGGTTATACAAGAACCTGTGGCAATTGCGCTACAAGAGTATTTTTCTCAGCGTAACATTATAATGCCGGAAAAGAATATCAAACAGGCTGCCTTGATTCCATCAGCCCAATTTCTCGAAAACCCTATCGGCACAGCGCCGGGGTGGTGGGTTAGCAAAGATGGACACGTGATTGTGGCTATGCCCGGAGTTCCGCATGAAATGAAACAGATGTGGGAAACCCAAGCGGTGCCCCGTCTTAAACCTTTGCTTCCTCCGGGCGTTATCCTCAGCCGCACCTTGAAAATACTGGGCAAAGGCGAGTCGTCAGTCGAGGAAATGGTAAAAGATCTGATTAATTCCAACAATCCCACTATGGCTACCTATGCCAAGCCGGATGGAGTCCATTTGCGTATAACCGCAAAAGCCGCCGATGAAACAACGGCGCGTGATTTAATTTTTGAGATGGAGATAAAAGCCCGCACAATTCTTGGTACTTTTATCTACGGTGACGATGCCGAAACAATCGAAGGTGTGGTGGGTACAATGTTGACAGACCGAAACCTGACTCTCGGTGTAATGGAGGTTGGAACGGGCGGTATGGTAGCGGCAATGTTATCGGAAGCGCCAAATAGCATCAATTTTTTAAGAGGTGGGCTAGTCAGCCAACAGCGGTCAATGCTGGCTGGTTGGGGCGTTGATAGCAACATGCTTGAAAAGTATGGAATTATGAGCCGAGAGGTGGCAGAGGTAATGGCTACTGCTGCCCGCCGCCAAACTGGGGCTGAGGCAGGGCTGGCTATTTGCGTTTCGCCGGGTCATGGCGAGTTTGAGGGCAAGCCTGCTGGGCATATTATTATGGCAGTAGATTTGGATGGACACCTTGAAAGTAGTGAATTAAACTATCGAACTAAGCCCTCTGAGGTAAAAAGGCTCGCCTCCGTATTTTCTTTAAATCTTCTGCGGAGAGCGCTTCTCAAATAAGATTAATCAGGCTATAATAATTCTATTGAATTTGGAACAGGGACTTGGCATAAGTATGCTTGTCCCTTTTGTGTTTTTATAATAGTAATTTAGCTGTGATATATAAATAAATCGGCAATAGCGCCGGTGCATGGAGGTGTGGTGTTATGCGAGCCACAAACTTTAACAATTCTTTTGAATATATAGATAGCCACCACCTGAGAACCGCGTTAAAGGCTATCTCAGTGGCAGGTGGTGGCGCAACTGCGCTTGTTACTACGATATCGGCTTTTGTTGGCTATAAAGCTGTTAGACCGCGCCGCCGCGTTGCCGATACACTCCTCGCGCCCCTCTCTCCCGAAAAAGTGGACTTCAAAAGTGTGGATGGCTTAACTTTGAAAGGCTATTTTTATCCCGGTTTTTACCATAATGGCGCAACAATAATAATCCTGCATGGCTTTCATGGCGCTGCCTTTGATGTCCATGAACCGGCTCTTACTATGCAAGCCGCAGGGTTTAACGCCCTTACCTTTGATTTTAGAGGCTGCGGTGCTAGTGGTGGGCATACTACTTCGGTGGGTTATTATGAAGTGCGCGACCTATTGGGCGCAATTTCGTATGTAAAAACTCGTACAGATGTAGATGCTACCCGGATAGGGGTTTATGGTTTTTCAATGGGTGGGGCTACTGCCTTAATGGCTACTGCTATTTCTCCCGATATTAAAGCGGTGATTACCGATAGCGCGTTTGCTTCTTTAGATACTGTTTTGAAAAGCAGCTTCAAGTATTTTTATCGGCTGCCGCGTTTCCCTTTCAAATCGCCTACGATTCTGGCAAGCAAGGTATTTTCCCGAACGGTATTGCGCCGAATCCACCCTGTAGAATCGCTTCGTAAGCTGGCAACCGAAAATCGCAAAATACCGATACTCTTTATCCATACCGATAAAGACCCGGCTGTTCCGGTTTCGGAAGCTGTTATTTTATATAGCGCCCATACCGGACCAAAAGAATTGTGGATTATTGAAGGTTCGGGGCATATTGCCGCGTTGCAAGCAGAGCGCAATATTTATGCCAAAAGGGTAACAGGCTTTTTTGAAGCGCATCTTCGGCGTAAAACTAGCCTGATAGCTTAATAAGCTCCTGAGCATACAAATTCGACATGGTTCTTGTTGATTAACACCGTGCTGGTAGTAAATTTCCGGCTTGGATTAGGAAGATAGATAATATGGGCATCTGTTATGCCAATAAAACTATCAGTACGGTGCAATAATAGCGTTTCTATTTCGGTTTCTTGCTCCAGATGCAAATTACCGCTTATTTCAAAATTACCCATTCCCATTAATACGCGCCGCAATAGTGAAAAACCAGAGGCGCGATTGTGTCCTGCTAACCGTTCATTCTCCGCTTCTTCGTTTGGCACTGCTAGTCTAATCGCCTTTTTATCAATTCTAGCATATTGGCTTTCTATTCCTGAATCTATGTTACGAACTAAGTTGTTAGTAATTACCTTATGCAATACCAAATGTGGGCTATCCCCGTTTAAAACGCCATTAGTACGTTTTATCGAGGTGAAAATCGAACCGGTGATACGATAGAAATCGGTAAACAATTCCATAGGCAACTCATGTTCGGCTGAGTTATAGGGGTTTGTTTCAACCGGCAAAGTAATATCGCTCATCATAAGTCTCCAGTGGCAATGAGATTTAATTCAAGGGTATAATTATCTAAATAATTATACTATTATAGCAACTAATTTAGGCGGTATCGCTTTTATTGGGCTAAAAATAAAGGCGGCAAGAATTTGCATGGTTGCTTCTTTGAGCGCGTCATTTGTACGGGCGTGAATTTGTAGCAAAGACTCTCCCCGCTCCACATAGTCCCCGACCTTGTGATGCAGTATTAAACCCACTGCCGGGTCTATTGCATCTGTTTTTACTTTGCGTCCTGCGCCAAGCAAATGAGCGGTAATGCCCACAGTTTCGGCATCAATAGCGGAGATATAGCCGGATTGTGGCGCTAAGACCTCACCCTTAAAGGGGGCGTTAGGTAAAAGCTCAGGGTTATCCAAAAACTTCGTATCCCCGCCCTGATTAGCTACGAATTGCTTGTATTTTTCAAAAGCCGCGCCCGAATCTAGCGCAAAATGTAATTGAGCGTGGGCTTCTAGCTCACTTTCTGCGCGTCCGCTCATTACAATTAATTGGCTACCAAGTATAAAAGCAAGCTCTAAGAGGTCAGGAGGACCCTTTCTCTGAAGAGTTTCAATTGCTTCACGTACTTCTAGCGCATTGCCTACCGCCCGACCTAAAGGTTGCTCCATACTACTTAGAACAGCCCGCACTTTGCGCCCTGCGCCCTGCCCAATTTCCACCATAGTTTTTGCCAAATGTGTGGCATCCTCAAGCGTTTTCATAAACGCGCCTTTGCCGAATTTTACATCCAGCACGATACAGTTTGTGCCTGCCGCAATTTTTTTGCTCATCACGCTTGCCGCAATTAAGGGGATGCTCTCGACCGTACCAGTTACATCGCGCAAGGCGTAAAGCTTGCCATCGGCGGGCGCAAGCTCGCTACTTTGTCCGCTTACCACCAATCCCACCTTAGCGAAAGCTTCGAGAAATTCGGTATCGGATAGAGCCGCATGGAAACCCGGAATAGTTTCCAGTTTATCCACCGTACCGCCAAAATAGCCCAAGCCCCGCCCGCTCATTTTGGCGATAGGTAGCCCGGTAGCCGCTACCAGAGGGGTAACTACCATTGTGGTTTTGTCGCCCACCCCACCCGTACTATGTTTGTCCGCAACTACCGGCGCAATATGGCTTAAATCCAGTTGCTTACCGCTGGCTGCCATCGCAAGAGTCAACGCAATGGTTTCTTCGGCAGTCATCCCGCGAAAAAACACCGCCATTGCGAATGCCGCCGCCTGATAATCCGGGATTTCGCCCTTGCTATACCCCTCGATGAGGAAATTAATTTCTTCGGTAGTAAGGGCGAAGCCGTCACGCTTCTTGATAATAATATCAACCACACGCATTGCTATCTCTCCAAGTGATAAGGTACGGAAGTAATTACCACCCCTCGCATATTGTGTAGCGCGGCTCTGAGACGAAACGCGGTCTGGTTGTGCAGCAGTCTTTGCCACCACTTAGCAGTTACAAATTCTGGGATGACTACCGTAATTGTTTCATCTGGGTCTTGGCGGTGCAAATCATCTATGTAAGTCAATAGAGCGCCTATAACATTGCGGTAAGGCGTTTCTACGCCAACGAGCGGGATTTCTACACCGGACTCATCCCATTTTTCGCGCAAGCCATCTATTGCTTCGCTGCTATCGCTTACAAAAACCGCCACAACTTCATCTGATAAAGCTTTGGCATAGGAGAGAGTACGCAAAGTAACTTGGTTAAGATTGGAGACAGGCACAACCACAGTATGATGCTCCATATTTAAAGATTGGACTTGCTTCGGCAGCTTTTTTTCTTTTGAAACGGTCAAGTCTTCGCCAAAACGGCTATAGTGGCGATGTATTGAGAGGAATATCAGGTATAGTATTGGAATAAGGGCTACCACTAACCATGCGCCCAATAGGAATTTGGTAAAAGCAATTACCAGCAGAACTACGAAAGTGGTTAAACATCCCAACCCGTTCATTG
The DNA here is from genome assembly GCF_037138995.1 of Candidatus Chlorohelix sp. NCBI lineage: Bacteria > Bacillati > Chloroflexota > Chloroflexia > Candidatus Chloroheliales > Candidatus Chloroheliaceae > Candidatus Chlorohelix > Candidatus Chlorohelix sp. Next base: position 9,742 of record NZ_JBAXHI010000020.1, read on the forward strand.
CAATATTTTTGCCCCAACCCGGCGTTCGTAAACGCCACCAACGCACCACCATGCCTGCTTGCGAGAGCGTAAAGGAGGTAAAAACCCCCACAGCATATAAGGGCAACAAAGCGTTAGTATTGCCGTCAAAAATTACAATCAAAATGCCGGCAAGAAAACCTAGCGCAATAATACCGGTGGAGAAAGCCAGCCTATCACCCTGATGCTTGAACAGGTTGGGCATAAAACGGTCACGCGCTAAAAACCAAGAAAGGCGCGGGAAATCGCTGAAAGCGGTATTTGCTGCCAGCACTAGAATCAAGGCGGTAGTGGCTGAAACTACAAAGTAGAAAGGGCTATCACCCACAATATGCTTGGTAAGCTGTGAGATTAATGTCTCGTAGTGTGGCGCAGTTTCTTCGATTGGTACAATGTGGTATTGGGAAGATAAGAAGGAAATACCGATAAACAAAATCACCAAGATAGTAGCCATCCATGTCAAGGTGGCGCGGGCGTTTTTAGCTTCGGGGGCGCGGAAAGCCGGCACACCATCTGAAATAGCTTCAATCCCCGTCATTGCCGTACAGCCAGAAGCAAAGGCGCGTAGAATTACAAACAGGCTTATATTTTCGAACTGCTTAGGCAACTCAATTTCGGGAGGCGTTACCGGGTTGCCAATGCTAAACCCGAAAGCGACATTAATAAAACCTAGTATCAGTAATAATGAGATACTGAAAATAAACAAGTAAGTCGGCAGCGTAAATATCATGCCACTCTCACGCACACCGCGAAGGTTTGCCAGCGTTATGAACGCGATAAACAAGAGGCAGATTTCAGACCTCACTATGTTTAGACCGGGAAAGGCTGAGGTTATAGCGGAAACACCTGCGGAAATACTCACGGCGACAGTCAAAACATAGTCAATCAGTAAGGAAGCCGCCGCTACCAAGCCCGGCGTGACTCCTAGATTATCCTTAGCCACTATATAGCTTCCCCCGCCTTTGGGATAAGCGGCAATAGTTTGTCGGTAGCTAAGACTTACTATTATCAGTAATAAGCCGATACCCATTGAGATAGGTAACGCTAGGCTGAGGTTGTCCCTTCCAGTCAAAATCAACACCAACAAAATAGCTTCGGTGGCGTAGGCAGTAGAGGATAGCGCATCGGAAGAAAGTACCGCCAGCGCCTGTACCTTGCTCAAACGTTGGTGTTGCGCTTCGGAACTGGCGATAGGTTGCCCGATTAGAAATCGTTTGGCTTTTAGTATGGAACGACCAAAGGTGGTGCGTGGTGCGGAGGTAGCTTTTGCCGTAAAGCTTAACCCGCTTTGGTAACGGATATTATTGCTGGAAGTGGACTTGGCAATACGCACATAACGGTCACCCGGTTTTTTCCCTCGGCGTAAAGGTTCTTCATACCAATCGTTTTCATCTTTTTCAGGTACGCTACTTGGCGTAGTTTTGCCGACAGGGGCGGCAGTATTGGCGATTTCGTTAGAGGTTCTAGGGTCAGGAAGGGCGACTGCATTGTCGATTTGTCCTGTGATTATTTCACTTTGGGCGGTTTTGGAACTAACTTTAAAGCTCTGGCGTTTTGTTCCAGAATTTGCAGATGAAGCAGCGCCAGAACCCGTCTCAATCTTCTGTGACGGGTCTATTTCTTGACTCATATTAAACGTTATTCCTCCGAAGCTGCGTAATACATTTTTGCCAACTGAAAACAATTCAATATATTTAAAGCTTTGCTGTCTAAAACCCCTTTACATATAGCCTTATTATACGACTCAATGCAATAGAGTAGAGTAGAGTTAAAAGAAAAGCACCTGACGCACGGTTGTTTCTTGCGCTAGTTTATCAAAACTGGCATTGATGTTATCTCCTCCCACTATAGATAGAAGGTAACAGATAATATTGTGGTTTAGCAAGCAATAAATAGCCCGGTGTTTTTCCGAATGAAAAAATAACCTTGCTGCGCTATTTCAGTTTCTACATACTCAATAATCTCGTTTTTTTGCGATTCGGTCAAGTTTTGGTACGAAGCGATGTAATTTACAACTGAGGTCGCTTCGGTAACATGTAAGTTTCCTTCAAAAAGGAAAAGCTCCACGTTGGTAAAAACCTCCTCAAGTTGTGTGCGACCGTTCTCAAGGCTGAAGGCGCGGGCATGCGTAGGATGTGGATGGTGGTCAAAAAATTTAGCCATCAAGTCGCCCAATTCTTGCAAATGCGCCAACCCATTGGTGGCAGCAAAAAAATGCCCACTTGGTTTTAAGACTCGTCTTATTTCCGCCAAACCTTTTTTGCGGTCTGGTAGATGATACAGCATATGGTTAGCAATAATCGCATCGAAACTGGCAGCATGGTAGGGCATAGCCTGAGCGTCAAAACTGGCAAATTTGAAATGATTTAGCTTTTTTAGTTGGGTTTTGGTGGCTTGCAGCATTCCCGCTGAGAAATCGGACAGAGTAATTTCCCAACCGGTTGGTATTCGGTCAAGATTTTCAGCCCAGAGTTTGCCAGTTCCACAACCGAGTTCAAGCACGTGGGCTTGTGCCGGAAGGTTAAAGTGGTCAAATACCCAGCGTTGCCATGAATAATTTCGGGTACTAAACCGCTCGTGTAGTTCGATGCGGGCTTTAAGGTTATCTGCGGAACTGTACTGCTGGTTCAACAAGTAAGTTTGATTAGTAGGTTCTGGCATTAACATTGACATTGCTAAACGCACCCCTTTCACATACTCATTATAGTGCGCTTTAATGAATTTCCAAATAGATGGGGCAATAAAAGCAGGGCGGGAAATCGCGACCCGGAGGTCGCTCGTACAGGATTCTGAGGTTCGGATTGGTAGGGATTTTAGATTAAGGGGATTCAACCCAAATTAACCACCAAGACACCGAGAACACCAAGAGAACTGAAATAAATAATTCTTCGTGTCCTTTGTGCCTTTGTGGTGATATTTTCATCCAAAATCAGATGCGCCCTCGATGGGTTGCTCGGGATTTTTGCGTTGGCTTTTTTAGTTGCGGTGTAAAGCACTTTATACTAATATCTTTGCTTGCAATGCTCTTTTTTATTCCAAGCGTACTCTGAAAGGTAAAGACAGATGGATTTGCAGAACAAGGGTGTTTTGGTAACAGGCGGGGCTTCCGGCTTAGGGGCAGCCTGTGTGCGGTTATTTAATGCTTCCGGTGCAAAGGTGATAGTAGCTGACCTCAATGAAGAACTTGGCTTACAACTTGCCAATGAACTAGGTGAAAACGTTAAATTTGTTAAAACCGATGTAGTTAGCGAGGAATCGGCAACCGCTACGGTAAAAGCTACGGTAGAAGCATTTGGAGGCATTCACATTGCAATCAATTGCGCTGGTATCGGTAGCGCAGAGCGCACCGTTGGCAAAGATGCGCCCCATCCCCTCAATTCTTTTAACAAGGTTATTCAGATTAATTTAGTCGGCACTTTCAATATTATTCGTTTGGCAGCCTTTGCAATGTCCACTAATGAACCGGGCGAAGATGGAGAGCGTGGCGTAATTATCAATACTGCTTCGGTAGCGGCTTTTGATGGTCAAATCGGACAGGCGGCATATGCGGCTTCCAAAGGCGGCATTGTTGGTATGACTCTACCGATAGCCCGCGACCTGTCTCGACTCGGTATAAGAGTAGTAACCATTGCTCCGGGTCTTTTTGATACGCCTTTGCTGGCAGGTTTGCCCGAACCGGCGCGTTTATCTTTGGGGCAACAAGTTCCATTCCCCTCGCGCTTGGGTAATCCAGACGAATACGCAGCTTTGGCAAAGCATATCACCGAGAACCGCATGCTCAACGGTGAGGTTATCCGCCTTGATGGCGCGATTCGCATGGCTCCCCGCTAGATAATCACTAAGACGAGGGGCGTAAGCCCCTTGCCTGAAATTACCCTTTTAATTGCGCCGTTTTGACCAACCGAAATCCGAGCCACAGCGTTAGACCTAGCCAGAAAAATGGGGAAATCCAGTAGAGCGGCGAGGCTGGTTCTATAAAATTGACGTAAGAGGGGAAAAAATTCGCAAGTCCCACCCCTTTTAGAAACGGTATGTTCTCCTCTAGCCCTAACAATAATTTTGCCGGGTTTGTATCTTCCCAATGGTAGCTAAGGCGCGGGTTAAGCACAAATGCTACGGTAATAAGCGCACCCCAACCCGCTGATACCACTATGAATAGCTTAAATAATTTACCTTGCAATGCGCTAAACGCTTGCGCCATTGGTAAAGCCAGCAAAGGCACTATCGGCAATAAATAACGGGCGGGCGGACACCATTGTCCCCACCATTTATTATAATCGGCTACAAGTATGTAATAAGGTAGGATAATTGCTATTAGCCAGTAAAATTCAGCTTTGTTTGGTAGGTTGCCTGAAAAGCCCCGTTTTACCAGCCATGCCAGCGGTATCAAGTACACCGGGCTGTACATCAGCAAACCGTATTTTTGGTCGAATAACAAACCTAACAAACCTATCGGTAGTGTTAACGGATTGGCGAAACCATCGTGGTCGGCGGTATTGGGAAAAGGCGTTCCATAGAGATACATGAAATATCCGATGAATAGGATACCAAAAAAGGCTACGGGTAGCAATAATGCTACATATCCCCTCCGGGAGATATTCCCGCTACCGCCTTTTCGCAAACTCCAGAGCAAGTATAAACCGAGCAATGCCGAGAGTAATAGGTATAGGTAGTGCAACCAAGGCAAGATTCCAAAACAAATGCCCGCCAACGCCAGCCGCAAATTACTTACTTTGCTGCCTTCCGCCAATAATCGCGCCTGTCTGTAGCAATATATGACGCAAAGTGCCGCCGGAAGTTGGGGAAAAATCAGATACGCGAAGCTGAAAAGCGGGGCGCTCAAGCCAAGCAACCCCAAGCATAACCATGCTATCCGGCGTTGTCGGGTAGCTTCCCAGCTTAACATAAAAATATTTAAAGCGAGAGTTGCTGCAATAGCGTTCATCAAAAACATCACGCCCAACCTTTTACCAAGCGCATAAGCTGGCGCAATGATAAAGGAAAGACCCAGACCGTGTTTGGTATAGATTCCGGCGCGTTTGGCTGTGGTATTTTGGGGATTAAGCGTTTCCAAGCCTGAACAGGGAATACCGGGCGGGAAAAAGCCTTTCCAGCCAGCCAGATATTCCTCACAAGTTGGGTAAAATTCCAGCCATGATTTAGTAGTGAACTGATTGGTTTCATCCAAATCATGGTCGTATAGAATACTCTGTGCGGTAATCAGGTAAAAAGGCTCATCTCCAGTAGGCGGGCGTAAGAAATCTTGCATACGCGGCGTGAATAAGGCAAAGAAAATGAACCCTGCCGTCCATACTATTAAGCGCAGACGAATATCAGTAAGGTTTGTATTCATAGCTGTTTGGGGAGATTGCTCCTGCATTTTCCGCTTATTGCTCATGTTGCCGCATTCTAGCATAAATTTGGATAATTCATAAAAATTCTTTATTAGTGGAATAAAACCCTTCAACTTATAATGCAAAAACCTTGTTTTACAAGGCTTGCCTTTATGTGTTAAAATCACTCAAGATTGTGCAAGGATGCACAGTGGAACACAGCCGTTGCGGTATCGCTCGTTACCGTTTAAAGTTCCGCTCCGCTTTCCGCATCCCTTCACACTACGATGCTAGTACATCCAAAACATCCAAAACAGGAGGGAGAACCCCCACTATGTTTGCAGTATGGCTTGCCATTATTTACGGCGCTGGGCTTGTAGGCATTATTTTTGCTTTGTTCCTTGCCCGGCAGGTGCTTGGTAGCGATCGGGGTACACCCGAAATGCAAAACATTGCGTCTAAGATTTTTCAAGGTGCGATGGCTTTCTTGAAACGTCAGTACACCACTATTGCATACCTTGCTGTAGTGGCGGCTGTTGCTCTAGGTGTGTTACTGGCAGTGCTTCAAAACTCCAAACCTACTTCCGGCACTTCCATTGATGGGGTGGGACTAGGTATTAAAACTTCAGTAGCCTTTTTGGTTGGGGCGCTATGTTCCGGTCTTTCCGGTTTTATCGGTATGTACATAGCCGTTCAGGCTAACCTGCGTACTGCTGCCGCTGCTCGGCGTAGTTTAGCAGATGCTCTGACTATGTCTCTACGGGGTGGGGCGGTTTCCGGCTTTTTGGTAGTGGCTCTCAGCCTAATGGGTGTTACCACCATTTTGCTGGCATACGGCGGTACCAGCTTTGGCAGTGATTTCAAGGATGAGGCAACCGTTAATAATATCCTGACTAGCATCGTGGGCTTTGGTTTTGGCGCTAGTTTTGTGGCGTTGTTCGCACAGCTTGGCGGCGGTATCTACACCAAAGCGGCAGACGTGGGCGCAGACTTGGTGGGTAAGGTTGAAGCAGGCATTCCCGAAGACGACCCGCGCAACCCGGCGGTAATTGCCGACTTGGTGGGTGACAACGTGGGTGACTGCGCCGGTCGTGGCGCTGACCTGTTTGAATCCACCGCTGCTGAGAACATCGGCGCAATTATATTGGGCGCGGTATTGTACAAAGTCAGCCCTACTCATGATGCGGCATGGGTGATGTTCCCGCTGGTAATTATGGCTCTTGGTATCATTGCTTCGCTTATCGGGGTGTTGGTAGTTCGTCCCAGCAAGAAGATGCACGATGCGATGAGTGACTTAAACATTGGTTACTATACCACCGCTTTCTTCTGTGTAATCGGGCTGGTGGGCGTTTCCTTCTGGATGTTTGGCAGTACCGGATATGCGGATGCAAACTGGAAATTCGCCCTTTGCGGTATTTTCGGTATCTTGACTAGCTTCGCTTTCGTGCTGTTTACCCAGTATTACACTGCGGGTGCGTGGCGACCCGTTAGGGAAATTGCCGAAGCCTCCAAAACGGGACCTGCTACGGTAGTTATTGCCGGTACGGCGGTTGGTTTTGAAACCACTGCGCCTAGCACTTTGGTAATCGGCGCGGCTTTGCTCGGCTCTTACTTCGTGGGTGACTCGATTCCCGGTTTGCCGTTGGGCGGTATCTTTGGAACAGCCGTAGCAACGATGGGTATGTTGATGTCTGCCGCTTATATCTTGGCGATGGATACCTTTGGACCTATTACCGATAATGCCGGCGGCATCACTGAAATGAGCGATTCTCCTAAAGAGGTTCGCGAAATTACAGATGCGCTGGATTCGGTTGGCAATACCACCAAAGCTTTAACCAAAGGTTATGCGGTTGGTTCGGCTGCTTTGGCTGCCTTCTTGCTGTTCTCGGCTTATCTGGAAGCGGCAAAACTGATGTCGCCCTCCTCCACTGTTCAAAAACCGGAGCCGCTGGTAAACCTAGCTAACCCGGTGGTGTTTGTGGGCGGCTTTATCGGGGCGGCTCTTATCTTCCTGTTTAGCTCAATGACGGTACGCGCTGTGGGTAAAGCGGCAGGTAGCATGATTGAAGAAGTGCGCCGCCAGTTCCGCAGCGACCCCGGTATTATGGCTGGAACTAGCGAACCTGATTATGCCCGCTGTGTGGATATTTCCACTCGCGGCGCACTCAAGGCGATGGTTATGCCCGGTTTGCTTGCAGTCGGTACGCCGATAATAGTCGGTTTGACGTTGAGAGCGCAAGGCGCCGCCGGTATGTTGATGATTGGTACTATCGTGGGTGTATTGATGGCGAACTATTTGAATAACGCGGGTGGCGCGTGGGATAACGCCAAGAAGTACATTGAGGCAGGTAATTTGAAGGACGCTACGGGCAAGGTTCTTGGCAAAAAGAGTGACGCGCATGCTGCCGCTGTAGTAGGCGACACGGTGGGCGACCCCTTCAAGGATACCAGCGGACCTTCGCTGCATGTGCTTATCAAATTGCTGTCCACCATTACGTTGGTGTTAGTACCGTTGTTTATCTAGGATTAAAATAATAGTAACTATTCACCCACCTAGCCCCCCCCTCAAGGGGGGAATAGGAGAGAGGAGTTCAAGGGGACACCCCTTGCGACCCCGCTCGGATTCCGTCAGTTGCATAGGTCTATTTTCTATTTGGCTGAATCGGGACAAAGAATAAACGGGCGGCTTTTTCACAGGTCGCCCGTTTTTTTATCTAGAATTTTAGCAAGCTCATAAAATGCTCGTCATGCTCTTTATAAGGACCTACCACCGATAAGCGTAGGTTTTCATCGGTGAACATTTCTTTTGCTAGTTCCTGAATCTGTTCGGCTGTAACGGCTTCAATTCGCTCGACTACTTCTTCCACCGTCAGAATCCGGTCTAGCAACAATTCCTGACCTCCCGCCCAAGAAGCGACAGCGCGGGTATCTTCTAGCCCTAGTAACATTCGCCCTTTATTGTATTCTTTAGCTTTCAGTAATTCAGCATCGGATACGCGCTCATCTCGGATTTTCCGCATTTCTCCGATAATTGCCGTGATAGTTTCATCGGTATTATCGGGGTCAACCCCGCTGTAAACAATCCACGCTCCGGTATCGCTCATTTGGCTAGAATAGCTATCAACGGTGTAGCATAAGCCGCGCTCTTCCCGAATTTCCTGAAATAAGCGGCTACTCATGCCACTACCCATTATGGTATCGAGGATTGATAAAACATAGCGGCGCGGGTCAACATAGGCGAGGGCTGGGACTGCAACACACAGATTAGTTTGCTCTGTTTCTTTGAAGTAAATCTTCAAACGGGGTCCGCCATTGATTGGCACGGTGGGCGTAGCGGCAGGGCGTTCCCCCGCAGGCAATTGACCGAGAGTAGCCTCCACCATTGCCACTACTTCCGCATGTTCTATATTGCCGGCGACACTAACTATCATGTCTGCTGGAAGGTAATTTTGTTGTAGGTAGTCCATTAAATGTTCGCGGTTGATGCCACCTACGGTTTCATCGTTACCGGCAATGTCGCGCCCTGCGGGTTGTTCACCCCAAATTACATGGGAGATTATTTCGTTTGCCAACTCAGGTGGGGAGTCAAGGGTCATATGAATTTCTTCGATAATAACCTTGCGTTCTTTTTCAATCTCGTTCGGGTCAAATTTAGCGTTAAGCATCATATCACTTAGCACATCAAAGGCAAGGGGGAAATGCGCTTTAGGGACTTTCGCCCAATAATTGGTGACTTCGCGCCCGGTGCTGGCATTTAGAATCCCCCCCACCGCTTCGATTGCTTCGCTTATATCTTTAGCGGTTGGGCGTTTGTTAGTTCCCTTGAAAACCATATGCTCTATGAAATGGCTAATGCCTGCTACTTTATCTTCCTCGTAACGGCTACCTACACCGTAATATAAGATTGTACTGACTGATTGGGTATGTGGCATAGAGTTTGAGATGACTCGCACTCCATTAGTCAGCGTAGTTTTTTCGTAACCCATTGTAAGCCTTTCTTGAAAAGAAATTTCTAAAAAATATACGTTCAATAATCATATCATAATTGGCAATTTAGAGCTTTTAGAAACGTTGGACAAGCTGAGCGAATGCAAGAAAGAAATTAAAATCCTTTTTATAGGTGGTTTGACAAAGAAGTAGGTTCGGATTGGTAGGGGTTTTCGCGATGCGCCCTCGTTGGGTGGCGTTTATCGTGGGGGAAGGGCGGTTCACGAACCGCTCCTACGGGTTAATTCTCTTGATGGGTTGGCTGGCGCGTTGACATTGGAATACCGACCTTGCAGCTGCCATGGTTGGACAAGCAGGGAAAATTGGGTTAAGCTCTAGCCCTATAATTCATTAATCGCTAAAGAGGTTGCAATGGAAATCTGGCTAGGTTTGTTAGCTGCTGTTTGGGCAATATTATTATTTGGCGGCTTTGTTCTAGGCAGCGATAATCCTGAAAAAACTTACCGGATGCCCCTTAATGCTAGGTTAAGCTCCTCGTTTGCGCTAGTGATAGCCGGGTGGTGTTGGGTATTGGCGGTAGGTACTAAACCCGGTGATTTTGCCCTTTTTATTGCGTTGGGTATGACGTTCGGATTTATCGGCGATTTGTGTATGGCAAGCGTCATACCCTTACCTCAGCCCGCGCTTGGCGGGATTGGCGCGTTCGGAGTTGGGCATGTCTTTTATATCATAGCAATGCTTACTTTTGGGAATAGCTACGGGTTGGATTCTCCTGTTTCGCGTTGGCTGGCTTTAGTAATATGGTGGTTGATTGGTTTGGGAGGGTGGTATATCGTAGTGGGGCGGAAGGGTAAACCGGATGCGCTTCGATTAGCCGCTTTGCCCTACGCGCTTTTGTTAAGCAGTATCGCCGGATTTGCCAGCGGTCTTGCTGTACAATCTGGCGGGTTCAGCTTTTTAGCAATCGGTGCCGCTCTTTTTCTTTTCAGCGATTTATTAATAGCGGCTCAATTATTTTCAGGCTTAAACTTTCGGCATATCGGTGATGTAATCTGGCTAACCTATGGACCGGCGCAATTTCTGATTGTATATAGTATTATCAATGCGCTGGCGGTATCCGGCGCGAGCTAAAAAAACCCCACCCTACGAGTTGGAGTAGGATGAGGCTTTTTTTCTATGGCAGTTGAGAAACGATATGTAATTCTTATGCCACACCAAGATTAAAATTCTCGCTAAGCGCAATTTCTCGCACCTTATATAGTAAAAGTTCACTCGCTCTGTGTATCTTCTGCTCCACGCCCATAACATTAAAATACCAAAGGGTCATCCCTTCAAAAATAACCTCAACACTCAAATGCGTGCCGGAGTTAGTGGGCAGAACAGTCCAAGTGTGCCGCGCTTTAAATTCTTTGCATTGTGCTTGCCAGCTAAAATATGACTCCGATTCAATTTCGGTCAGTCGGGATGCGCGATTTCTGTCGTTAAGTGGGCTAAGTGCTTGAAGAAATGTGCTAAAGGGCGAGAATTTGTGTTCAACCTGATTCTTAGAAGATACTGACTCTATATTGGCGGTACTAAGCAACGCCGACCATACAACTTGGGTATCGGTCTCAATATCCAGTGCGCTGACTACTTTCAAATTAAAATCAGTAGTATCTCTAAAGCGTTCAAGCCGATAATTTGATTCTCTGCTCATAAGTAAAAACCTCAGCCTGACAAAATTACTACTACACTAATATGATATTAATGATACCATTTTATTATGAATAGGCTGCTATTACTTTTTTGCTATTAATTTTTACTGATTAGTACCATTCTATGACCCGTACTTTAGAGTCCTTAAATATGTTACCCACCGGACGCATCGAGGGTAAGAGCAACCTCCCACAGAACCAGAACCCGTTCCCATAGGGGCGTATTTGAATACGCTTTTCTTTTATTGCTATAGAGTTTAGGCGATATTTAGCAGAGTAGTGTATAATTGAACTGTTCGCCGATTAATTAATTAATTACAAAGGATTGATAACTTGAGCGAAGATAATATAGAGCGAATCGTAGCGCAACCCGTTAGGGGCAAAGCTGATTTGCACCTCCATACCACTGCCAGCGATGGTATGGGAACTGTTGAAGAAATGCTTGACTACGTTGAAAATAAAACAGATCTCGATGTCATAGCTATTACTGACCACGATGAAATAAGAGGAGCTTGGGCAGCGCGAGAACTGGCTGCTAAGAATAATTACCGCTTCAAGATAGTAATGGGGCAGGAAATTACCAGCCGTCATGGGCATATCTTGATTTATGGCGTAGAAGAACCTTTTAAAATGTTCAAATCGTTGGAAGCAACGGTAGAATGGGCGCATGAGCGCGGAGGCGTGGTTATTATCCCTCACCCGCTCAGCTATATGACTCTCAGCGTAGGCGAAAGCCAGCTTCGCAAGCTTTTCAGCAAGCAACTGCACGTTGATGGCATAGAAATAATTAATCCCAGTATTGCGGGTTATGTGCGCCGCCACGAAGTAAAAGCCATTAATGATGAAGAATGGAATTTGGCGCAAATTGGTAGTAGCGATGCTCATTTTCCGAGACATATCGCCACTGCTTATACTTCTTTTCCCGGCAATACTATTGAGGATTTGCTTCAAGCTATCAAAGACCGTACCACTGAGCCACATGGGCGTTATCTGACTATTAAAGAACAGTTGCAGGGCGCTGGTAAACAAAATCTGAGAAGTTTGGTTGTTCTACCCGCTGATAAAATGCGTAGAGCTATTGCTACTGTATCGCGGCGATTGCCTAATAAGTGAGCGAAGGCGGGAAAGAATTTAGCTAATGAAGATTTGCCTTGTTTCGCCTTACGATTATACACGTGAAGGTGGCGTTAATCAGCATATAATGTACCTTGCCGAAAATTTTCGAGCAATGGGACATTCTGCTAAAATTATTGCCCCAACTTCAGTTGACCCTGAAGAGTTTTTGCACCCTGACCCCGATGTTTATTTGGTGGGTAATGTTGTACCCATTAAGGCTAACGGCAGTGTTGCCCGTATTACTCTTTCTCTCAATCTCAGTAGCAAAATAAAGCAAATCATGCTGGATGAGCAATTCGATGTGGTGCATGTGCATGAGCCGCTCATGCCCGCGTTGCCTCTAACCGTTCTGTTAAATTCCAAAGCAGTAAATATCGGCACTTTCCACGCTTTTTCACAGTCGCATATCGGCTATTATTATATGCGCCCCTTCTTGCGCCCTTTTCTTAATAGGCTGGATGGGAGAATTGCTGTTTCAAAGCCTGCTCTCGAATTTATCAGCCAGTATTTCAGGGGGAATTATGAAATCATCCCCAACGGTATTGACCTCAGCCGCTTTGAAAAAGAGCATGAACCTATCCCTGAACTGACTGACGGCAAGGTGAACATTCTTTTTGTGGGAAGGTTTAGCGAACGGCGCAAGGGTCTTAAATTCTTGTTGCGTGCCTATAATACGGTAAAGACGCAAATTCCAAATGCAAGGCTGGTAATTGTTGGTAAAGGTGAGACTAAAGGCTATCAAAATTACCTGAACCGAAACGGTATAAAAGATGTGGTCTTTACCGGCTTTGTACCGGATGAAATGTTGCCTCGCTACTATAGAAGCTGCCATGTTTTTTGCGCTCCTTCCATTGGAGGCGAGAGTTTTGGGATTATCTTGCTGGAAGCAATGGCAAGCGGTTTGCCCGTAATTGCCAGCGATATTCCCGGTTATGCCAGCGTTTTGCAACACGGGGTGCAGGGTTTGTTAATTGAGCCGCGTAACCGTGAGGCTCTTGCCTTGTCGTTGGTGCATTTGTTGGCAGATGCTGATTTAAGCAAGAAGATGGGTGAAGCCGGACGCGCCCGCGCTTTGGATTATACATGGGAAAAAGTAGCTCAGCGTGTTCTTGCCTTTTACGAACGCAGCGAAAACCGCCGCCGCGCTCGCATAAGACTCAAGCGCATTCGTAGAGCAACGCGGCGGTATTATGGCTTTGGTTGGCTGTTAAAAAGAGGGAATCGCCCCACTTCATCTTACCCTGACGATTCTACCCCTCCAAGAGAGGCTACTGGGTAAAAATCAGAACCAGCCTAGCGGCTTGAAAATATAAATAAACTGAAAGAGCGAAAAGAAGTAGCCAAAGATGCTACCCCAGATTACTTGCGGGAGGGTATGCGCCTTTAGATAGACCCGTGTCCAACCTACCATCGGGAAGAGGAAAAAGAGAGGCGCTATAATTCCACCGCTAGTTATAGTCAAGATAGCTAAGGGCGAACCCACCCCTGTCATATGCACGCTGATTTTCCAGAAGAAATTAATCAGCAATACAATTATAAGATTGACAGTGTAGCAGGTTGCCAAAGCGGTAACATAACCGTTACCGTAGAAACCTAACAAAAATAGCACGCCTACCAAGTAAGAGGCGATAGTTAGAATAAATGGAATAGTACGTTGGCTACGAATAGGAATGTGAATGTTGTTTACCTTGTGGCTAACCCGCAGCGTTAGCACTACAAATATCGGAATTGTGACTCCAAAGGTAATTGCCAAAAACTGACCAAGCCAGTAATTTTCGGGTGGGATGTGTTTTTCAGTATCATACAAGCCTAGAATCAAGTACGTGGGTATAGCAATAATAGGCGGCGCAGTAAAATTTGTAATATTCTGCGCCACCCAAGTAAGAATGCCGGTATTATCTTTTAGCGGCGCCTTATTTTTCAGTCGAGTTTCACCCGGCATGCTTGCTTTTTTCTCAGAAACTTCGCTCAACTAGGAAAGCGCATAAATCGTGCAGTTGTTTTAAGGGCGGATTCTTTTCAATAGAATCGGGCATTGCTTCTGACAAGGCTGTTTCCGCTTCTGCCCGCAATTTATCTGCCTGATTTTGCGAAAAGTCTTTCGCGCCGCATCGCTCAAAAGCATCCATAATAAATTGTTCTTCGGACGGATTCACAGGGTTAGTGCGATGGTAAATCTCAAGCAATTGCTCATGGTCTGAACCTGTAGCATGGGTCAAGGCATATATAACAGGCAGGCTTTTCTTGCGCCGTCTAATGTCGCTGCCGCTAGGTTTGCCCGTTTCGCTGGAAAGCCCCCAGATACCCAGAATATCATCTCTAATCTGAAAAGCCAACCCGATTTTCAAGCCGAAAGTGGCGAGGTTATGCACTACGCTTTCATCCAGCGGTTCTGGTAACCCGGAGATAGCGGCACACTCAAGAGCGCAACTGAAAATAGCGGCGGTTTTGCCGCCAATCATATCAATATACATTTCTGGCGTTACTTCAAGCGTATCCTCGAAGCTCATGTCTTTGTGCTGACCCAACGCTAACTTGACGGACATATCAGATATTGATTCCGCTATTCGCAAGGTGCGTTCTTGGGTTAGCCCCTTATTAGCGGCGCGATATAGCCGCCGGAAAGCCAACACATGCAAGCAATCGCCCACATTTATCGCTTTGGGTTTGCCCCAGAGCGCCCAAATGGTAGGACGACCGCGCCGCTCTATGTCATCGTCTTCTATGTCATCATGAATCAGGCTGTAATTATGAATCATTTCGAGGCAAGCTGCCGCGGGAAGGGCGGGCGCAAGCGGTGCGTCAAAGCCCATAGGATGGCACGCTTGATAGGCAAGAAGGTACATTACAGGGCGCAATTTTTTGCCGCTATTGCCGCCCACTACCTCTTTGAAATCCTCGTCAACCCAACCAAATTGGTAACTAATCGCGCCACGCATAAATTCGTCAAGCTTTATAGCTAACTCATCTTTGATTTCAGCGTCTATTGCGGCGGCATAGCGGGTTAATGCTTTGGTAAATTCTTGATTTTGGCTCATATTTATTTTCTAGTGTTTGAAATGACGTTGTCCGGTAAAAATCATTGCAAGGTTATGTTTCTGCGCTACTTCGATTACATCTTGGTCACTGATTGAGCCGCCGGGTTGTATAATGGCTGTGACCCCACCATACGCAGCGGTTTCCACCCCATCCACTTTAGGGAAATAGGCATCGCTGGCAAGTACGCAGCCATTGGCGCGAGAACCTGCTTTTGAAAGAGCAATTTTAACCGAATCTACCCGGCTAGGTTGCCCCGCTCCCATTCCAATGATAGCATGGTTTTTAGCCAGTACGATAGCATTAGATTTAACGTGTTTGACGGCACGCCACGCGAATTGTAGGTTTGTTATTTCCTCAAGAGTTGGCTCACGTCCGGTCATAACCTGCATTGGAATATCGCGTTCAGCTAACACATCGCGGGTTTGGGCGAGGAAGCCGCCTAACACTGGGCGCAATTCCAAATTCATCACTATTTGATCCAAACCTACGGTTAAGTCTCCCGTTTCCAGAAGGCGCAAATTTTTGCGTTTCTTGAAAATTTCAAGAGCTTCCGGCGTAAAACCCGGCGCAACTACTACCTCGAAGAATGACGCTGAAATAGAACTGGCTAGTTCGGCGGTTATGGTGCGATTTACACCGATAATACCCCCATAGGCTGAGATGGCATCTCCCGCCAAAGCCAATTCATAGGCGGTTTGCAGATTGGAATTGCTGGCTAATCCGCATGGGTTACTATGCTTAACTACGGTAACGGTGGGTGCGGAGAAATCGCGCACAATTTCGAGCGCGGCATCCGCATCGAGGATATTATTATAGGATAACTCTTTGCCCTGTAATTGTTTGGCGGTAGCGATGCTGGTAAATTTCTGATCCCCGCTACTGCGCCACCCATAAAAAGCCGCTATCTGATGCGGATTTTCCCCATAGCGCAAATCTTGAACCTTTTCGAGCGCGACAGTCATACGTTCTGGGAAGTGTTCCGTTTTGGTGCGTAAATATTGGGCAATATAGGTATCGTAAGAAGCGGTGTGTTGGAAGGCTTTAGCAGCAAGCTTCTGGCGAAAATCATTATCGGCAATGCCTTCTTGCGGTGGCTCAGCCAACGCGGTTATTACTTCTTTGTAGTCATCCGGGCTTACCACAACCAGTACATTCTGGAAGTTTTTAGCGGCGGCGCGTAGTAAGGCAACCCCACCAATATCTATATCTTCCAAAGCAAGGTCAAGGGTTGTGTCCGGTTTGGCTACAGTCGAGGAGAAGGGGTAAAGATTTACCACCACCAAATCAATCAAGGAGATGTGATGTTCGGAAAGGTCAGAGAGGTGTTCAGCCTTGTCACGCTTTGCGAGGATGCCTCCGTGAATGCCGGGGTGCAGGGTTTTAACCCGCCCTTCCAGAATTTCAGGAAAATTGGTTAATTCGGTTATTGAATGAACCTCTACTTCTGAATCGGCTAGTACATTCTTGGTACCGCCGGTAGAGTATATTTCGAAACCAGCCGCTACTAGCCCTCTAGCAAACTCAACTATACCGGTTTTATCTGATACACTGATAAGTGCGCGACCGCGCTTTTCTGGCATTTTCAAAGCCCTCCCTGTTTGCCTGATTACCCCTCTAAGCTAATTTTCTCAATGTTGATTCTATTATCAGAGAGTATCAGAAGCAAGGTATTTTAGCAACTAATCAGGCTACAAACACTGCCGAAATCCAATGAATTATTGCAATGGCTAATTCATTCCATAATGAAACACTATTGTGTATAGCCTTTTGGAAGTCGCAAAGAAAAACATATTGAATTGAATCGGTAATAGGTATAGGTTATAATGAATGTGAAGCACATTAGACCTTAATTAAAATATTTAGACTATTCAATGAAGAATACCCTCTTGTGGAGTATTGTTCTAAGCAATTTAGCTCATATATGAGGAAGGAAAAAGCCAATGTCGGTTGAAAAAGTGGAAGCAGCCGGAGACCCCAAGGCTGAAGAGGGTAAAGTCGAAAAAGGTCTAGAGGGTGTTGTTGCTCTCGAAAGCTCTATAAGTTCGATAATTGGCAGCACTCTAACCTATCGCGGCATTGAAATTGATGAACTGGCTGAAAAAGCTACGTTTGAAGAAGTAATTTATCTATTATGGTTTGGCAAATTGCCCAATCGCGCCGAACTGGATGAATTAGATGCCCGTCTGCGTGAAAATTCAGAATTGCCCGAACCGGTATATCAACTTATAAAAAGTTTCCCCAAAGACATTATTCCGATGGACGGGTTGCGCTCGGCTGTTTCGGTGCTAGGGCATTATGACCCAGATGCAGCGGCAAAACCGGATGACCCGGAAGCCAACCTGCGAAAAGCTATTCGCATGACCGCTGCTTTCCCGATTCTTGTCACCGCTATTGAGCGTGCTAAAAATGGGCTGGAGCCGATTAAGCCGCGCAAGGATTTAAGTATCGCCGGAAATTTCGTGTATATGCTTGATGGGGTAGAGCCTGACCGGATTGCAATTCGCGCTATTGATACTGCCTTGGTTCTACACGCCGACCATGAGTTGAACGCCAGCACTTTCTCTGCTCGCGGCACTGTATCAACTCTTTCCGATATTCATAGTGCGATTGTAAGCGCAATTGGTACCCTGAAGGGTCCTTTGCATGGTGGCGCGAACGAGGCAGTTATGAAGATGTTGCTGAAAATTGACGATGTAAGCAAAGCCGAGCAGTGGATTAAGGATGCGATTGCCCATAAGGAAAAGATAATGGGCTTCGGTCATCGCGTGTATAAAAATGGTGACCCTCGCGCTAAGCACCTGCGTAAAATGAGCGAAGAATTGGGTAAGCTAAAGGGTGAGACGCGCTGGTATGAAATGTCCATCATCATTGATGACTACGTTTCACACGAAAAAGGCTTGTTACCCAATGTTGACTTCTATTCCGCCAGCCTTTACTATGTGCTTGGCATTCCAATAGAAGCTTTTACCCCTGTGTTTGCTTGTAGCCGTATATCAGGGTGGATTGCCCATTGTTTTGAACAATATGCTGACAATCGTTTGATTCGCCCGCGAGCGCATTACAACGGGCCCATCAATCAGCACTATATCCCCATTGAAGAAAGGGTGTAATGCTCGACCTAAAATTAATAAGGGAAAATCCAGAGGTAGTTCGTAGGGCTATTGAGGTTAAGCACGTTGATTTAAATCTGGATGAATTGCTGGAAGCTGATCGTTACTCCCTTGACCTTGAAAAGAAAATAATGGCGTTGAACACCGAGTCCAACGCCAATGCTAAAAAATTCGGTAAAGCTACTCCTGAAGAAAGAGAAGCTTTAAAAGAGCGGGGTCGTGACATCAACGCTGAAATCACTGCGTTAACGCCACAACTACAGGAAGCACGTGACCGTTTAGCGGCATTGATGCTGGAAGTACCCAATATACCAGCAGAGTTTGCGCCCATCGGTGAAAGCGAAGATGATAACGTTGTTATCAAAAGCTGGGGAGAGCCTCGCCATTTTGATTTTCCACCCCTCGACCATGTGCAGATACTAGAAAATCACAAATGGGCTGATTTTCAGCGCATCGCTGCGGTGTCCGGTAGTCGAAGTTATTCGTTACGGAATGAGGCGGTGTTACTTGAGTTTGCCTTGTTGCGGTTTGCCCTTGAGAAAATGATGGCAAAGGGCTTTACTTTAGCCAGTGTTCCTTCGATGGCGCGTGAGTACACTTTTATGGGGCAGGGAATGTTTCCTAAAGCTCGCGACCAAGTTTATTCTGTCCCTGAAGATGATATTTATCTAGCGGGAACCTCTGAGGTCGCGCTTAATAGCTTGCACAAGGATGAAATTCTAAGCGAAAGTGAGCTACCCATCCTTTATGGGGGTTTCTCTGCTTGTTTCAGGCGGGAAGCGGGTAGTAGCGGGCGCGATGTTCGCGGGCTTATCCGGGTGCATCAGTTTAACAAGGTAGAGCAATATGTCTTATGCAAAAATGACTCGGAAGAGTCGGCGGCATGGCATCAGAAATTGCTCAACACTTCTGAAGAGATTTTGCAAGCGTTGGAGTTGCCCTATCAGGTCGTAGAATGTTGCACCGGAGATATGGGGCTTGGCAAGTTTCGGATGAATGACATCAATTCGTGGGTACCAAGTGAGGGCAAATATCGAGAAACGCATAGCTGCTCGTCTCTGCACGATTGGCAAGCGCGGCGAACTAACTTGCGCTATCGAGGAGAGGATGGCAAGGTACGGTTCGCCCATACTCTAAATAATACTGCGCTGGCGACACCGCGTATCATGGTTCCGTTCTTGGAGAATCATCAGCAGGCAGATGGCTCGATTAGCCTTCCGGCGGCATTACAGCCTTATATGGGTGGGTTGCAAAAGCTAGGTTAAGCCTAAAACTTGGTAAATAAAATAAGTAGTAACAAAAACGGCGCTACCCCTTAAAGTAACGCCGTTTTTGAGTCTTAGTTGGAAGCCATAAAGACTTCTATTTCATTCATTATTTTATTCAAGGCTTGGAGCGCATCCGGTTGGATAGCCCGCGCCTGCTCTGTCACTATCCCGATTAATTGCACGAGCATATCGTCAACAATCGTTTGGTTGTTTCGCAGCATAGTTATTCGGCTGAGGCTATCCGAAACTGAAACTTGCAAGAGGTCCTGCAACAAAGCCTGTCGTGCATGAATCTCGCGCATCTCCTCTTCGGTTAGTTCATCCTCCTCGTCTCCGTCCTCGTCTTCCTCTTCTTCGTCATACTCGTAATCTTCAAGGCTTTCGCCACGGGCTGCCATAACCAAAGCCATTGGGTCATCGGTGACGATTGGCTCAAACATATAATCAGCCTGTTCTTCTTCCGGTACGCTTGCCAAAAATTCTTCCAGAATAGGACCAATCATTGAGCTGATGGTTTCTTCGTCCATTTCTTCGGCATTTGGGACGAATGCCAGCACCATTTCACGTTCCGATTCGTGCAGAACAAGTGGTACAGGTATAAAACCCGATGCGCTGCATTTGGGGCAATGTGCAATGTTAATACTGCCTTCTTTTAACGCGCCAAAGGCATCTGCATCGGCTTCATCTGCGGAGTCAATAACAGTATAACCACTTGCTTGGAAAGCTGTACCACACTCGGGGCAGGTTATTTCAAGGTCAAGCACTTTCGACATAAGATAGTCTCACTTTCTATGATAATGCCCCAAAAGAAACCCGGCAACTGACAATGAGCAGCCACCGGCGCAATTGGCATCGTCAACATTATAAGATTTATAAGAATATATGTCTAGAAAAATACACCTAGAAACAGGGCGGTTGCAAGAATGGCATTGCTCTCGATGGGTGGCGAAACTAATTATTTGATAAAACGTCGGTGTGATAATAATCTAATTCACAAAGTAGAAAAATTTCAAATATCCTATATAATCGAACTCATATTATGACTGGGCATGTCAGATAAACACCTCGATGCTGCGGTGACCAAACCCTAGAAGAACGCAAATTTAGATAAGCTGAGGAGGAATGGACGAATGGCAATGCCTAACCAGAAACGGCTAGGGGTTTTGACCAGTGGGGGCGATTCGCCCGGTATGAATGCGGCAGTACGCGCGGTAGTACGCACGGCAGTATCTAGCGGTTGGGAGGTATTAGGTATCCGGCGAGGATACAATGGGATTTTTACCCGCAACTTTGTAAAAATGAACTCCCGAAGTGTAGCCAATATTATTGATAAAGGCGGAACTGTTCTAGGCTCTAGCCGTTCTAATCGTTTTATGGATGCGGCAGGTAGGGTAGATGCGGTGAATATTCTGCGCGAAGCCGGTATAGATGGAATGATAATTATCGGCGGGAACGGCAGTTTGACCGGCGCTCTTGAACTTGAAAAGCTTGGTATGCCGGTAGTGGGCTTGCCCGCTTCGATTGATAATGATTTGGTGGGAACTGATATGGCTATCGGGGTGGATACTTGCCTTAATACCATAATGGCTGCGCTCGATAACATTCGTGATACCGCCAGCAGTCATCATCGCGCTTTTATTATCGAGGTAATGGGTAGAAATTGCGGGTACTTGGCGTTGATGGCTTCCCTGAATGGCGGCGCGGATGTGGTTATTACGCCGGACAGAACCCCTACGCTGGAGGAAGTGTCTCAAATGCTCCGACAATCTCGCAACTTTGGTAGAAGCCATGCGATTATTATTGTGGCGGAAGGCTCTAGCTTAAAATCCGAGGAAATTGCTCACTATCTGACCAAAGAGATAATGGATTATTACGAAACCCGCCTGACTATTTTGGGGCATGTGCAAAGAGGCGGTTCGCCTAGCGCATTTGACCGAATTATCGCTACTCGTTTGGGCGCAAGGGCAGTTCAGACCTTGTTGAGCGGGAAAAGTGGGGTAATGTGTGGGCTAGTGCATGGAAGGCTCTGCGAGACTCCCCTCAGCGAGGTAGTCGGACGCGTGAAGGAAACAGATGCTGAGATTTACGAGCTTATCCGAATCATGTCTCATTAGCTGAGCGTATAGTCATGATATTGTCCCTAAAAAAGAGAACTCATATTTAGGGAAGATAACCTAGACTGGTTTTATTAGGGGTTTAAAACTTCGTGCAAGGCTTGTTTCAAAAGAGATGGTGTAAAGGGCTTGCAAATTGCGCCATCGAAGCCGTACTCCCGGTAATAGGTCATTATTGGGTCAGTAATATAATCGGTAGCTCCAAGAGCTTTTATATTTCGGTCCAGCTGGTGTATTATTTCGATAAAATCCGTAGCTTTGCTGTGTTCTGACTCCCCTAATTCGAATATGATAACATTAAAGGGTTGCTCAGTCTGAATCGCTTGTAAGGCGGCTTTCCTTGTTTCAACTGTTTCTACTGTATAGCCTATTTTAGTAAGAACTTTACTTATTATAATTCTGGTACTTTCATCTTCATCTACCACCAAAATTCGCCCTAGGCGAGTTGTTGCGGTGCTCCACGCGCTGGGTTTCCCGGTACTCGGTTCAATGTAAGCGGGTAGATAGAGAGAAACGGTTGTACCTTTGCCTTTTTCACTTTCTAGTACAATTTGACCCTCATGTTTTCGCATAATCGAGTAACAAATGGATAGCCCCAAGCCATTACCCATAAATTTGGTACTAAAATATGGGTCAAAAATCATAGGAATGTTGTCAGCAGGAATCCCTGACCCACAATCTCGAATGGTAATAAGAATATAATTACCCGGATTCAGCAACGGAACTTGTTCTGCTTCCAAGGTTATGTTAGCTGTACTGACATAGAGAACCCCACCATTTGGCATTGCATCTATGGCATTCTGCACTAGATTTTGGATTACCTGACTTATTTGTCGCTGATCCGCTATTGTGTTCCAAGTATTATCGCTTAGCTCAAATTCGGCATTTAAGTTACTGTTTTCTAGCATAAATTGAACGGTGCCTTTAATTACGTCCTGAATTCTGGTGGGCTGTTTGAGAGGGGAACCCCCTTTAGCAAAGGTAATCAGTTGTTGCGCTATGTCTTTGGCGCGGAGTGAAGCTTTTTCAGCTTCTTCAAGAAATTGCAAATTAGGACTAGTTTCATCACTTTCCAGCATTGCCAGCGAAATATTGCCAAGAATCGCTGTAAGAATATTGTTAAAGTTGTGGGCAATGCCGCCTGCCAGCACTCCTAGCGATTCGAGGTTGCGGGCTTTTAGTCTTTCTTCAGTTAATTTCTTTTTGTCGGTAATATCGAGAAAAGCTAATACCGTTCCCAAGAAATTCCCATCTGTATCGAGTAAAGGTGCGCCTTGATAGGAAATATAATGCGTTGTTCCGTTTCGGGCTACTAGCAGGTAGTGTTCGCTTTCTTGTTGAATATTTCCCCCACTTATTAATTGTTGCAATATTAGGCTTTCGAGGTGTTCTCCGGTTCTGCTATTTACGATTTGGATAACCTTATCGAGCGGTTTCCATAGCACTTCTTCCTGTAACCAATCGGTCATATTCTCGGCAGCCCGGTTAAATAGCTCAATTTTACCTTCTCGGTTGATAACTATAACCCCATCCCCAATCGAGCGCAGAGTAATATCAAGGCGGTCTTTCTCGTTCTGTAAAGCTTCTTCCAGCTTTTTGCGTTCGGTAATATCTAATCCCATTCCTAGAAAATAGGATTGCCCGGCTATTGTTAGCAGCCTGAATGATACTAGTGCATTCCGATATTTACCGCTTTTGGTTCTGATTTTTGCTTCCAAATTATCAACAAAACCGAATTCTTTAACTTGCCTATAAGTCTCCTCTCGCACATTGTTATCGAATACACCTAGTTCAGAACTGGTATGCCCTATTGCCTCTGTACGGATATAGCCTGTGGTTTTTAACCACACCTCGTTTGCTTCAACGATTGTTCCATCTGACGCATTGGTTATTGTTATCATTGCAGGCGAATTGTAGAAAATGCTGGAGAATTTTTCCTCAGATTGTTGTAGCGCTACCTTAGCTTTGTTCAATTCGGTAATATCATAAAATGAGGTTAGAATAAATCCCTTATCATTAATTGTTTCTTTACTGATAGAAGAAATTATGAAAAGCTTCTCCCCATCTTTTTTTGTAATGGCGGCTTCAAAGTATCTGTACACATTGTCAAGGGCAATTTTCTCCAGCCAGATATTACTTTCAGCGGGATTAATGCCTAATACTTGGAACAAGTCATGTCCAATTACATCATCTCGACTGTAGCCGGTTATTTCCAGAAATCTATCATTTACTTCAACGAATACACCATCACGCAAATTGCTGATGGAAAGAGCTATCGGGGCGTATTTGAAAACTTTGGAAAATTGCTCACCTCTTTCGTGGATTAGTTGTTCGGCATGCTTGCGCTCGCTAATATCCCGAAACATCAGGTTGGCACGCGCTTCACCGTTCGTATTGTAAAAAATATGCGAGGTAATTTCTACCGGAAATTTAGTACCGTTCTTTCGTTTAAGTATCAACTCGCTAAAGGCATAGCCCTCTTTAGCGCGTTTTTCCAGAAACACTTTGAAACGAGAATCAGAAACCTCAACAATATCGGCTCTGCTCAGCTTGAGAAACTCCGCTCTGCTATAACCTAACATATTACAGGCTGCCGGATTAGCTCCTAGAATTATCCCATCTACCGTTGCCAGCATCAGCCCATCTTGGCTATTCTCAAAAATTGATTGGAGCAATAAAATATCTTCGTTGACATCTCGATTGAAATTAATTGATCCTGTCATTTGGGAGTAAAATTCGGGAACTTTCTCTGTATTTTGATTCTCAAAATCGGGGCTAGGTTCTGGCTTAGCTAGGTCATCGGTTTTTTTGAATAATACCAGTAATCCTTCCTCCATAGGATACATCTGAACATTTAGCCAACATGACAGCGGGGGGGTAGTAGTATTGAAATTCGGAAGACAGTTTTTTTTCTATTACTCGTTGGAAATTGTACTTAAAGAGGTTGCTATTCAGTTCCGGAAATTCGACTAAGATATTTTTCCCCAGCAACGTTTTTTGATTACGTTGGAGCAATTGTGCCGCAGCCGTGTTAATATGGATAAAATCCCCGCGAAAGTTGATTACGAAGACGCTTCCTTGTATATTGTTAAGAAAATTTGCTATCGAATTGAATGACTCGAATTGAGTTGACGTTAGGTTTTCGTTGTCAATATTTTGGTTCATTCGATCCATTTAGTTATCCTCATAGGAGAAATGAGCATTCGCATAGCTACTAAGAGCTATGTTAAAAGGGTAGAGAGGGAATATTCTATAACGAGGTGATTAGGTACTAGCAAATCCCGTACTTATTAAATTATACTTTAAATTCACTTGCAAGTAAATACTATAAAATGGGGTGGCGTTTATCGGCTGGCAGAGCAGCCTCGCATAGGGGCAACGGACGAAGGGCGAGAAATCGCGACCCGGAGGTCGCTCGTACAGGTTTTTAATTGGTAAATGTCTAGGGCAATAGCCCTCTCCCACAAAACACGCCCGCGATGTATGGCTTACAACCGCCCTATGTGATAAATCCATAATGATTGTAACAACCATAGGATATTATGATGCTTAGTTTATTTTTTAATTAAGCGTTTTTAATTAAAAATATTGCTATTGTAACTATATCGAACCTGAATTAAAATGAATAGTGCGAGTAAAAGATAAGTTGGGGTATGCTCGGAAGAAAAATAATTGCAAATGAGCATAATAATTTTAATGTGCTGTAGTCTTGAAATTCCAATTTTATCTTAAATTTCATGTTGA
This sequence comes from Candidatus Chlorohelix sp., assembly GCF_037138995.1. Classification (NCBI taxonomy): domain Bacteria; kingdom Bacillati; phylum Chloroflexota; class Chloroflexia; order Candidatus Chloroheliales; family Candidatus Chloroheliaceae; genus Candidatus Chlorohelix; species Candidatus Chlorohelix sp. The sequence goes on from NZ_JBAXHI010000020.1 coordinate 35,126, forward strand.
AAAGTCAAATTCGAACCAAATTTTTGGACTACTACGAGCAATAAAACACCCAACCCTGAAAACCATAATAATTACTGTTTGGGGTAGGTCGCTAAAGCTACATAGTAAAAGCACATTAAATTTCGCCAATATCCAGATCGCAGGCTTTTCTCTGATCAGAATAATAGGGCGGTAATGGTAATCTATAACGATAGCAACAAGAATCTTGGCAATGAAGCTGATTCTGGCACTCAGCTTGAAGCCTCAGAAGCAGTAGAGTTTGAATTGAATAATTTCGTTAATGGCTATGATGCAGTTAAAGTTATTCAGCAACTTATAAGGTCTCACGAACGTGAGATTCGCCGAGTATGTTATGATATTCATGATGGGGTTGCCCAAACCCTAATACCTGTACTCCACTACCTACAAATCATCGAGAATCTACCTCCAGAACGTCGCCATGAATATACAAACTTGATTCTAAAGGCACGCATTTTAGTACAACAGGCATTAGGCGAAGCCAGAGCAGTAATTGAAGGGTTGCGGCTAGACGATTTAGGCAACCTCAGTCTGCTAGATGCTCTACAACTTGAGTTACAACGCTGCAAGGAAGAGCAAGGCTGGGCATACGAGTTTGAAGCCGATGAACCTGATATTCCCCGTGACCATCAAGAGAAAATATATAGCATATTAAAAGAAGGTTTAAATAACATACGCAAACATGCTGCTGCCAAGCGGGTTGAGTTGCATATGAAGTTCCTTGAAGATGGCAGCTTTGAAATTGTATTGCGAGATTGGGGTATTGGTATTGATCCGAAGAAAATCAAAAGGAATGGTAAAGGTGGTTTAGGATTAATAGCAATGCAAGAACGCGCACAGGAAATTGGGGCAACCCTTGAATTGAGCAGTATAAAAAATCAAGGCACAACGATACGATTAAACCTTCCCGTGGATAAATCAGAATAATGAGGGCATCGCTATGATAAATCAGACAGAGGATTACTTTCAAGAATCGGTAATTACAACTTATGCGCCATCTACTCCAATTACTGTACTAATTGTAGATGACCATCAAATAGTACTAGAGGGGTTACGCTCAATTTTGAGTGAAGATGCAGGGGTTAGTGTTGTAGCAGAGGCAAGAGATGGCGCCGAAGCGATTGCACAAGCGTTAAAATATAAGCCCAATGTAATTTTGATGGATATTATGATGCCGGGAATGAACGGCATTGAAGCCACAATTCGTCTTAAAGCCCAATTACCTAGTACTAGGGTGGTAATGCTTACAATGTATAGCGCAGATACGAATATCATCGAATCGGTCAGGGCAGGGGCAGTAGGTTATGTATTAAAAGACGCTTCCAAAGAATTATTGTGTGAAACAATTCGGAACGCCAATGCGGGTCATGTGCTGGTGAAAAGCGAAATGTTGCGCCATGCGCTAACAGTAATGGCAACCTCACGCGGGCAATCTCTGGCGCGTAACGGTGAGGGTTTTGCCCATTACCATCTCAGCGAGCGTGAGCTAGATGTGTTAAAGCTGGTTACGGAGGGCTGTACTAATCGTCAGATTGGGACAAGCTTAATGATATCGGAAGAAACAGTTAAGAAGCACATGCAAAATATTATTACCAAATTGGGGGCGCAAGACCGCACCAATGCGGCGGTAAAAGCAATACGTTCAGGTCTGGTTAATTAAAAAAAACTAACGATACTACCCAAATAGGGTACTACCCAAATGGGTAGTATCAAATGGGTAAGAAGGAATAGCTAAATAGGGGAATAGTAATAACCATGATAGTAAGGCATAGTAGTAATGTAAGAAAAGAGAGTTGGGGCGCAGTCAGGAAACTGCTGCACCGAATGATACTTACGGATTAACTAAATTTATTACCTAAAACTTGTTTTGGGAAAGGAGCCACTATCATGGCAGTCGAGAAAACTAACTCATCCAGCAGCCTCGTAGAAGTAATTGACCGCATTTTGGACAAAGGTATCGTAATTGATGCTTGGGCACGTGTATCTTTAGTAGGTATCGAACTTCTTGCAATTGAAGCCCGTGTAGTTATTGCTTCAGTTGAAACTTACTTGAAGTATGCTGAAGCCATCGGTTTGACCCAGACCGTTGCAGCCCCCGCAGCCTAATACTTTCTCTGGCATTTTTTGAACTTTAGGGGCGCTCACACGTTATCTGTAAGGGTAAGTGGAGCGCCCTTACAAGTCCTAGTAACTGAAAAGTTAAATGTCGTCACGCTAGTTTAGAGAAAGGTGCAGGCTAATGATTACTGAAAAAGATCCCAACTCTCGTCCATACGCCCTCAACCTACAAAGCGAAGTTAGCGGTCTAATGAGCGGATTTGTAAAAGAACGTGTTGAATTTACTGCTAAGCTTCGAGATGAGCTTGCGGAACAACGCAAAAACCGAACTCAAAATGTAGCTGAGATGCTTGCTAATTTCGCTAAAGAACGTTCTGAACGTGCTGGCGAGATGCGCGAGAATCTAAACCGGAATAGAGCCGGTAGGGCTGAAGATGTGGCAGAGTCAATCCAAAATTTGCGCGGTCAGCGTGCTGCTCTACATCAAGAATTGCATGAGAATCTAGCCGCAGATTTTGCAGACCGAGCCGCCGACCTAGCCGAATTGCTGGGTCATTTTGCGGCTAATCGCCAGAGTCAGGCACAGGATCAGGACAACAAATTGAAGTCCGACCGTGTTTCGTTGCTCTCGGAGATAAGTAAATTGCTCCAAGATTTCATGTCCAACAGGGCTGAATTGACAGAGGAATTGCGGCAAGCCTTGCAAACAGATGCCAACAATCGTCGGCAAAGCGTGGACGAGTTTTTGGTGAGTACCAGTTCTTCAAGGGCAACTTCTGCTGCTGAGCAAGAAGAAAAGCTACAAACTGCGCGTCTTGCGTTACTCAATGAGGCGCTGGAGATGCTGCGTAGCTATCAGACAGAGCGGGCAGAAAAGGCAAGCGCACAGGAACAACAGCTTAATGCCGATAATGAGAGTCGGAAACAGAGCGTTGAAGAATTTCTGAAAGAAACAACTGCTGCAAGAGCAAGCGGCGCAGAAAAACAGGCTGAAGAGCTAAATCATGACAGGCTGGAGTTATTAACGAATATTCTGGGGATGCTACAGAACTTCCAGATTGGTCGTTTCCAGTTATCAAATGAATTGCGCCAACAACTCAGTGCAGATGCTGCTGCCCGTCGTCAAAGCGTTGAAGCATTTACAAAAGAAGCGAACGCTTCCCGCGTAGCTGCCTCTGCGGAGCAAGCTAACAAGCTACGCCTCGATGTATTGCAAAGGCTCACTGAAGTTACCGAATTACTGGCAGGGTTCCGCAATGAGCGCTTCGGTATCAAAACCGAAACCCCCCCCCCGCCCACAGCATCCGCAACCAAAGAGCCACAGCCAGAGCTAAAAGTAGAGACTGCTCCGGTAGAAGTAGCAGAGCCAGCCAAAGTTGCCGAGCCTGAAGCGCCCGTCACACTGGCGGTAGAAGTTACTCCTGTAGTCGAGGCTCCTATTGTAATAGAAGTTACTCCTGTGGTAGAGTATAAAAGTGAAGTAATAGAATCCGTCACGCCAGTTGCTACACCTGAGCCTGAAGCGGTGACGAGTATAACTGAAACTAACCACGCTAGTACTCCTATTGGAACTGCGGATATCTTCTCTCTACTGGCGTTAAACCCAGACGGGCTTACCAATGAAGAATTGGAACATCATTTTCTCCCGCTGGGCTTAAGCCGCCAGCAACTCAGATCTCATCTCAAAAAGCTGATGGAGAGTGGCAAGGTACGCAAGAACGACAAGGTTTACCTAGCTATATGATTTGAAGGGTGCAACTGGTAAATAATCCGGTTGCACCCTAGCCACTCATAATTTTATTTATCCATTTACACTGCCGGCGACAGCCGGGTTTTCTGTGCTTTGGGGAAGGAATACCGACCAATGGCTACTAATGCAACTGTAACTGCTACTAATACACCACCACCGATATTAAACTTGAGACCACGTAGCGGATTTGCAAATACTCCCTTTATTCAAGAATTGATGGAGCGCGGCATGGCTTATATTGCTGCTGGGTTTGCTGTCCATTTCTGCGGACCCAGTGGTAGCGGTAAGACCACTCTGGCTATGCATCTGGCTAATCTATTGGAGCAGCCTTTGATGCTTTTAACCGGTGATGACCAATTTGGCACTTCTGACTTGGTTGGTGGGCAATTTGGTTATAGAAGACGCAAGGTTGTGGATAATTTTGTCCATAATGTGCTAAAAACCGAAGAAGATATGACCCAACGTTGGTCTGATAGCCGCCTGACAATCGCCTGTCGCGAGGGCTATACGCTGGTATATGATGAATTTACCCGCTCCCGCCCGGAGGCTAACAATGTTTTGCTGTCGGTGCTGGAAGAAAAATTGATGGTTTTACCGGTAGCGCGGGCTGGCAATAGCTACTTAAAAGTACATCCTAAATTTGCAGCTATTTTTACCAGTAACCCGGAAGACTACGCCGGAGTTCATAAAACTCAAGATGCGTTGCGCGACCGCATGATAACTATATACCTAGATTATTTTGACAAGCCTACCGAAACGCTAATTACGGCAAATCGCGCCGGTATGGATCCAATACGCGCCGAGAAAATCGTAAGTCTGGTTCGAGCTTTCCGTGAGCAAAGTACCGGAGAACTTAAACCTACAGTACGGGCTGCTATTATGATAGCAAAAGTAGTAGAATTACAGAAATATGAAGTAACTGCCCATGATAGCCATTTCTTGCAGGTTTGTTTTGATGTATTGGGTGGCGGTTTGCTACGCAGTTCTGGTTTACACCCGCTGGAAAGACTGAAACATCGCCAGATAATTGCACAACTGGCTGAAGAATTTTGTAATGAATAGTAGATAAAGGGGAGTGCCATGAAGCCAAAACATAAAACCCTCCGTGATACCCAAAGTCTGCCTACTTTCAGCGCAATACCACGCACGTCAGGGTCTATGTTCTTGATGATGAATAGGCTGGCTACGGAGAGAGACAGGCTTTGTGTGGATGAAGCGGACTTGTTATCTCGGTTGGAGCAGAAGCGAAGGCGCATTGCCAAGATAGATTCCGAGATTGATTATTATCGCAGTCAAATAGACTTGTTGAATAAGCCGCCTGTTCCTAGGCAGAGTCCGGTACGAAAGCCCTCAACTTTAGAAGCCATAATGCATAATGATGATAGGGATGAACCGGAAAGCTCGGAACCTGTAATCATTGAATATTAAGGAGAACTAAAGTGGCAGAAGATGGGGTGAAGAAAACAAAATCGGGCAATAAAGGTCGCTATCTCTACTGTTTTACTTTGTCTGATAACGCTATTCCAGAGTTAGAAATGGCTGGTGTGCCTGTTCCTAATTTGGAAAGAGCTACGAGAGTATATTCGATTGTGGTCGGGCGCGTAGCCGCAGTAGTAAGCGATTCTCCCATCATCCGCTACAGCATAAACCGTACCAACTTGCTCTCTCACGAAAAAGTGGTTGAGCATGTAATGAATACAGTTAAGGGACCCGTGCTGCCGGTTAAGTTTGGAACGGTAGCCAGTTCTGAAAAAGAATTGGTTGAGACGTTGCTAACCAATCGCGAAATAGAACTGGCTGAACTTCTGGAAGGCTTCAAGCAACATGTCGAAGTCGGCATAAAAGCCCTCTGGCAGCGTGAGCGCATTTTCGCTGAGCTTGCCGCTTTGCCAGAAATTCAAGAAGCTAGAGCGCGGCTTGGTGACTCGCAGCAGGAAAAAATTGACCTAGGGCAATTGGTGGAACGCACGCTGGACAATTTGCGGGAAAGAGACTCGCAACTGATTCTAGCGCGTTTGGAACCGTTGGCAAGAGAGGTAAAAATCAATGCAATCACTCTTGATATGCTAGTGTTGAATGCCTCTTTCTTGGTAGATAATGAAAAAGAAGCCGCCTTTGACGATGCTGTAAATGCTCTGGATGACGAACTAGGAGGCAGGTTGACTCTCAAGTACGCGGGACCACTTCCGCCGTATAATTTTGTACACTTTAATCTTGGGATTTAGGAGTATCAAAAGATGGGAATCATTACCGGAATTGCAAGTAGCCCCTACAAAGGAGTTATGTTTGTACTTGAGCAGATAAGAAAGTCGGTAGATAGCGAACTCTACGATGAGACTATCTGGCAGCAAAAGCTTCTTGATTTACAGATGCGCTACGATGCAGGTGAAGTAACTCAAGCCGATTACGATGCCCAAGAGCAACAGATTCTGGAACAATTAGACCTTATTAACTCTCTTTCGTTCGGCGACACCGATGAAGAAGAGGATGAAGAGGACGAAAGCGACGAGGACGAAGGCGAAGAGGATGACATCGGCGACTCCCTTGACAACAAATGATACAGCCCGGTATGTATTTGGGCTGATGCGTGGGACGGAATGCCCCAAACTGGTGGGGTTTGGAGGTAAGCCACTGGAAGTTGTCATTGAATACGCTGGTATAAGCGCAATCGGTTGTGAAGTGAGTCTAGATGAGTTCGGGCAGGATGTTGTTTCTGAGCGTATGCAGGATATGGATTGGGTTGGTGAGGTTGCTACGCTCCACTTTGCGGCTTGCGAAAGGATATTTCAGGAGTCCGATAATTTTTTACCCTTCCGGTTGTTCACCGTTTTTTCTTCGCCTCAAGCTGTAGAGGATTTGTTGGTTTCTCGCCTCAAGGATTTCCAATCAGAATTCCAACGATTAGAAGGTAAAGCAGAGTTTGGTCTAAAAATCTGGGCAAGAGAAGAATGGCTGGATGCTTTTGCTATCCGTAATGACAAGAATTTGCAAGCTCTTTATGAGCAGTCAAAACAGATTGGCGGGAAAAGCTTTTTCACAGCTAAGAAATATGAACTGGCTTTGGTAGAAACAAAGAAGAAATTGGCTCCACAACTGGGGCAACGTCTAGCAGGAACATTGAAGAATGCTTTTAATTTAAGTCCAGAACAGCTAAAAACTCTTTCTTTGCCTAACGTAGGTAAAAAAGGTTTCCTGCCTTTGATTAATTTTTCTGTGCTATTGGAACGCGCCCGTTTTGGTGAGTTACAAAAACTGGTGGAGCGTCTGGATCGAGAGGCTCTAGAAGGCGGTTTAGTGGAGGCTATTGGGCCACTTCCGCCTTACTCCTTTATTAATCTGGGCGAAGAGGCGATGTAATGGATTCTAAAGCATCTAACGAACAACCTTCATTTGATTTCTGGTTGGCAGAGGAGGTTCTGGGGCTGAATATGGTTGACACCAATCAACCGCCTGACCCAGAAGAAGAAGTAACTTTATTGGAATTGCTCGACAAGCTGTTGACCAAAGGCGTAGTAATAAGCGGCGACCTGACTTTATCTATTGCAGGGGTAGATTTATTATATATTGGCTTGCGGCTAATGATTTCTACTGTAGATAAAGCGGTCAGTGTTGGAGCAGTGCGAATGAAGAATGGTCGAGTAGTATGAAGCTTGAAATCAGAGCTATCCGTATGAAAACGAGTCAGAACCCGGCTTTGCCGAGCGGTTTTGGGGTTGTGGCAGCGGGAGATTTAGCGGCTCTGGTAGAAGTTATTACGCCTGATTTCGACTTGACCAATGTGGGAAGATTACGCCGTTATCAGAAGGCGGTTAACTTATGCTGGTGTGAGGGAAATCAGCCAATTTTGCCGGCGCGTGCTGGCGCGGTTTTTGATGGACCAGAAGAAATAGGCAGGATTCTGCTCGAAAACGCCGCCGATTACAAAGCTAGCCTTGCAAGAATCGGCAACAAACTGGAGATGTGCGTCAGGTTTGCCTTGCAAAACAAGAAGGAAGCGGAACATGCTTTCGTTTCTGGGCAAAATCGCGGACTAGATTATATGAAATGGCTTTCACAACGACAGGCACATGAGGATACGCAGTTAGCGGCAATAGATGCGGTGGTGAAAAAGCTTTCGAGTTTGGCGGTTGATTACCAATATTATACCCCTGCGCCCGGCTCTAATTTTGCAGAGGCTTCTTTCCTTCTAGCGCAAGAGAGCCTTGCGGCTTTCAGGGATGTAACGGGCAGTTGTGATATACCCGCCGTTGTTACAGGCCCGTTCCCGCCTTTTGATTTCGTTTGAGGGGAACGCTCATGAATAATGAATTACTGATTGAATCGCTGGCAGAAGAATTGCAACAAACTATCAGCGACCATCTGAAAAATGATAAAATCGCGCGGATAGATGCGTCACCAAGTGATGTGGAACAAGGCTTAGCTAAACTTGTGCTGACTTTGATTGAACTGTTGCGCCAGTTATTGGAGCGGCAGGCAGTTAGGCGAGTGGAGGGCGGTTCCTTGACCGATGCTGAAATCGAGCGAATGGGCGATACTTTTATCAGGCTCGAGGCACGCATGAAAGAATTAAAAGAAATATTTGGTTTGCAGGATGAAGAATTGAACCTGAACTTAGGCCCTTTGGGCAATTTACTTTAGATCGGAGACACTTGTATGGCAATTCAAAGCGGCATCCAGACAACCAATCTGGCGGATATTCTTGAAAGGGTACTTGATAAAGGTATCGTAATAGCAGGTGACATTACGATTGCGTTGGCTCAAGTCGAGTTGGTTAGCATAAAAATCCGATTAGTTATAGCCTCCGTAGATAAAGCGATGGAAATGGGTATTAACTGGTGGCAGTATGACCCATTCCTTAGCGCGTCAGCAGCTACGCCAAAGCAGTTGTCCGAAAAGGATGAAGCAGCGCCTGCGGAATAGAATCATTAGTATTATTAAGAAATTAAGAGATAAGGAAGTAGCTTATGTCTGAAAATAGAAATAACAAAACCGGTTCATTTGGCTCTTATGACCCAGATGCAAATGATGAGGAGTACGAGACATCCCGCGCCTCCCGCAATACAAAACGAACCACCGGTAGTTCGGGTAGCGGCAGCATAAATATGGGCGGCTTTTTCAAGGGGCTAGGCGAAATAGCCGAGCGTCTTAATGAAGTTGTTGAAAAGGCAGAGGAACTCTCCAGAAAAGCCAAAGAAGCCGAAGCCAGCGGAAATGGAAGCGGCGGCGAATTAAAATCCGAATTTAATAGCAAAGGCTTCGTGGTAAAGTGGGGCTTTAATAATTCCACACTCGAAGAAAACCCCGGCGCAGCTAGACCTTTCGCTAGTCGCCCTCCCGGTTTTGCTAATCGTTCCGCCGTCCGTCCTGTTACTACGCCGGGACACACCACTCCTGCTAAAGATAAAGCAGGGCAACGCCCAAATCCGAATACTTCTAATCTTACTCCCGTTGCTACCGTCCGAGAGCCGTATGTTGAAATACATGACGAGGCATCAGAAAGTCAGATTTTAGTAATTGTGGAACTGCCGGGTGTGGAGGAAGAGAGAGTTTGGTTTGAAATTCATGATGATATTTTGCTAGTGCGGGGCGAAAACACCGATTGCCTTTATGAGAAAGAAGTTATGCTTCCGGCTATGGTAAAGGCTGAACCAGTTAGTCAGCAATATCAAAATGGTTTGCTTGAACTCAGATTAAAGCGAGCTTAATTTCTATAACATTTAACTGTTGTGACTTCAAAATGCGGTTTTAGCCGGATTTTGCTAAATTTCAGGTGGCTAAAATGAATGATACTTCCGACCAAGTTGACACCCTAAGTTTGCGGGTAGCCGAAGCAGCTTCAAGAGATACGGGGCGTACTATTGCTAGAATAGACCCCGATGAAATGAAGAAACTTGACCTGACCATCGGTGATGTTATTGAAGTGCGCGGAACACGTACCACTGCTGCTAAAGTTTTGCCCACTTTTGCGGCAGATAGAGGCAGAAACCTCATTTTAATTGATGGGTTGGTTAGAGCAAATTGCGGCGCAACGCTGGATGGTAGGGTTACTATCCGCAAAACTAGCGCCACTCCTGCTAAAACCCTGATATTGACCCCTCTTGCCGATTCATCCTCGCCCGATGCAAATAATCAGAATGTGCAGGGGCAGCTTTATATGAAGCATACGCTGGAAGGGATTGTCGTAAAATCCGGCGATTTGCTGCGAGTTAATTTTCTGGGTAGTCGCTTTCAGGAATTTGTAGTACAGGAAACTGTGCCAAAAATCGGCGCGTTGGTGATTGGACCTGCTACTGCTCTGAAATTCAGCATAGTCCGCGAAGAGACTCGCGCTCGCCCTTTAAGGCGTTCTGGCTCAGGCGTAACCTACGAAGATATTGGCGGCTTGTCAAAGCAGTTATCCCATATTCGGGAAATGATTGAGCTTCCGCTTAAATATCCCGAAGTATTTGACCGTTTGGGCATTGAACCGCCTAGAGGGGTTTTGCTATATGGACCACCCGGTAGCGGTAAAACTTTGATTGCGCGTGCTGTTGCCAATGAAACTTCGGCTCACTTTATAAGCGTTAGCGGTCCCGAACTGATACAGAAATTTTACGGGGAAAGCGAAGCTAACCTGCGTAAGGTTTTTCAAGAGGCGACTTCACACGCGCCTAGTATCATTTTCCTTGATGAAATAGATTCGTTAGCCCCACGCCGGGAAAATGTACAGGGCGAGGTAGAAAAGCGCGTAGTCGGGCAGTTGCTTTCTCTGATGGATGGGCTACAGGGGCGCGGGCATGTGATGGTAATAGGCGCAACCAACCTTCCTAACAACCTCGACCCCGCTTTGCGCCGCCCCGGTCGGTTTGACCGTGAGATAGTCATTGGTGTGCCGGATAGACCCGGTCGCCAAGAAATTCTTGAAATATATACGCGCAGTATGCCGCTTACATCCGAAGTTGACATCGGGCGTTTGGCATCGTTGACGCATGGGTTTGTGGGGGCAGACCTTGCCGCTCTTTGTCGAGAAGCCGCTTTGAGCGCGGTACGGCGTGTAATTCCTGACATGGAAACCGCTATACCCTACGAGCAGTTTGTCAATCTGAGCGTTTCAATGGAAGATTTCCTCAATGCTTTAAAGGAAATCGAACCGTCCGCTATTCGTGAGGTTTATACTGAAGTCCCTGACGTGAAATGGGATAGAGTCGGTGGGCTGGAAGATGTGAAACAGGCTTTGCGGGAAGCGGTGGAATGGCCCCTATTGTATCCTGAATATTTTGCAGAAGCCGATACCAAGCCACCCCACGGCATATTGCTGTCGGGACCTCCCGGTTGTGGCAAAACTTTGCTGGCACAGGCTCTGGCAACCGAAAGCGAAGTTAATTTCATATCGGTAAAGGGACCTGAGCTATTAAGTAAATGGGTCGGGGAAAGCGAAAAAGCCGTTCGGGAAATCTTTAAGAAAGCTCGGCATGCCGCGCCTTGTATAATTTTTTTCGATGAGATTGATGCGGTTGCGCCTGTACGGGGAGCGCGGGTCAATGATAGTGTTGCAGACCGCGTGGTGGCGCAACTTCTCACCGAAATTGATGGTATCGAACGCGCTGCCGGTTTGATTATGATTGCGGCAACTAATCGCCCTGAAATGCTAGACCCGGCATTGATGAGACCGGGGCGTTTCGATGTCAAGCTAACGATTGGGTTGCCTGACCCGCCTTCCCGCCGCAAAATATTGGAGGTACACACCGTCCGCAAACCGTTGGCAGACCCTAGTTTGGTGGAGAATTTGGTTCAGCTTACTGAGGGTTTGGTCGGGGCAGAAATTGAAGCCCTTTGCAATCGCGCTTCTCTGAATGCAGTACGGCGTGCGGTGGATTTGCGTGTAACAGCCGAGAAAGAAGCTACAGAAAGCGGCGCTGTATTTGATAACACCCGAATTAAATTGCTATTGACGGCAGAGGATTTCCAAATTGCGCTAAAAGAAATTTTGGACTCAAAAAACAATCCTCCTAATGTTGAATAAACAAAAATTAGGGGAAACCATTCATAGAGTTCCTTTTCTCTAATTGGTTTCCTCTAGTTTTTATTGTTTCTAGTTCTTTCGGATGCAAGCCGTCAACATGCGCTTATTTTTCAAAGCTAGGTTCAAGCATGCCATGTTTAAGAGCATAGCGTACTAGTTCGGAACGATGATGAAAACCCAACTTTTCCATTATACGGCTGCGATAGGTATCCACAGTTTTTGAGCTAATTACCAGCTTTTCGCCGATTTCTTGGCTGGTATAGCCTTCGGCGGTGAGTCGCAAAACTTCCTCCTCCCGCTCACTCAATGTCGCCGTTTTTTCTTCTTCATCTCGTCGGTTTAGATAGCCTCTTAATAGTAATTTGGTGGCGGCGGGGTATAGGTACACATTGCCCGCTTGTACAGTGCGAATCGCTTCTAGCAAATCGGTATCGGCGGAGCTTTTTAGCACATAACCCGAACCGCCCTGTTGCAAAACTTGGTATAGATAACGCTCTTCACTGTACATAGTTAGAACTAGAATTTTAGTGGTCGAGTTAGTTCCCCTAATTTTTTTCAATGCGCCTAATCCACCAAGACCGGGCATGTTTAAATCTAGCACCAGCACTTCTGGATTTAACTCATGAGTAAACTTGACTGCTTCTTCTCCATTGCCTGCCTCACCGATAACTTCAATATCTGCTTCTGCGTTAAGAAGGGCGCGTAAACCGCTGCGTAATACCGCGTGGTCATCTGCTAACAATACCCTTATTTTCTCTGACATAGTTCTCCGAAAGTTTAGTAATATTTATTGTATGTAACCAGTATCTTTTAAATATTGAAGTGGGATTTCAAGCCGTATTTCTGTACCATTGCCCGGCTTGCTGCTTATATGCAAGCTACCGGAAACTAATTGGGCGCGTTCGCGCATACCAATTAGCCCCAACCCGGCTTTTTCATACGTTTTCTCTGTATTAAACCCTGTTCCATCATCTTTGATACTGAGGGTAACTTTAGAGTCGATAGTCAAAAGTGCCTCAATTTTTGTTGCCTGTGCATATTTTATTGCATTGGTTATTGCTTCTTGCGCTACCCTGTAACAAACTAATTCTACCATTTCTGGGAGTCTTATGGAGTGGTCGCTTTCCTTATGTTGGAAGGTAATTTTGCTTGGCAAGCGTTCGCTTATAATTTGAATATAACTTTCCAGCGCAGCAACCAAACCCTGATCATCCAACAAGCTAGGGCGCAAGTTTCGGCTTAATTCGCGCACTTCGTCCATAGTTTTGCTTAGGATAGCTCGCAATTCGTTTAACCCTTTTTTCAAATCGTCTATATTTGAGGATTTCTCTAGAAATTTCAGGCGTACCATAGCAGCGGTTAGAGATTGAGCCGTTTCATCATGAAGCTCCCGTGCAATACGGGTGCGTTCATCTTCTTGCGCTTTTATTATTTGTGCAGCGGTAGCGCGTAGTTGCTGGTTACGCTCTTCTAGCGCGTCAAGCATGGTGTTAAAAGTATTGGCGAGTTCTTCAGTTTGGTGGTCTGCTACAAGGCTGCGCTTAATCCGCGCTTTTAAATCTCCATTTCGGACTGCTCCTGCGGTCTGCTGAAGCTCGGAGAGGGGCTGAAAAGCGGCTCTAAGGACGGCGTAATTTACTAAACCGCTAAATAAGAAGCCGATGATAGTCAGGAATAGGGCAAGTCCGCTGGTAAAATGCTCATCTCCACCCGATACAAAGGTGGTTAACCATGTACCCACAAACGCGCCTATACCTACAATAATAGAGTTTGCAAGCAAAACCTTTAGAAGCAAAGGCATGCGGAGCAATCTCAGTATAAAATTCGGGGGTATGTTTTGGAGTGGCGTTTGTTCCAATTCTTTCAGAGCTTTTGCCATAAATTCCTTTACTTATTTTTGTGAACTGGATTGCTATATTTTACCAATATTCTGCTATTTATGTAAGCGGTTTATGAGTTTACCCTAATAAAAAAGACCAAACCCGCGAAGGTTCGGTCTGATGCCAAATGTAGTTAGTCTTTCAACCGTTCAAGCTAAATGCGATTTCCAATAACCTGAAATACTGCTCTATCTCCCATTGGTTTTGGAATCACGGTTTCAGGGTCGCATAGCAAGGCGTTTGCTAGGTTTTCATAGGGGGAAGTATCTATACCTTCAAGCTCGAATAGGGTTTTACCGTTTATGCGACTGCGCCGGATATGGTCTTCTGCCGGAACATAGCCTAGAACCTGTGTGCCAACTTCATTGGCAAAGAGGTCTATCAATTCATGACCGTTCTCGCCGTTTCCGTTGGCATTTGCCAGAATGCGGTTGCCCACCACGCCCGCCAACCTGACTTTGTACTTGGCGGATTTGGCTTTGACGGCTACACAGATGCGATTGGCGGCAAAGAGGCTATCGAAGTCGTTGGCTGTTACAATAATGGCGTAGTCTGCCCATTGCAAGGGAGTAGCAAAACCGCCACAAACCACGTCCCCCAATACATCAAACAGGATGCAGTCGTACTTATCATAAACACCCATGCGGTTGAGCATTTTCATGGTTTCGCCCACTACATACCCGCCACAACCTACCCCTGCGGGAGGTCCTCCCGTTTCTACGGTTGCCACGCCAAGATACCCGGTTTTGATGATGTCGTCCGGCTCGATTTCTTCGGTATGATAATTTTTCTTTTCCAGAATATCAATTACCGTATCAATCATATGTCCGGTAATGGTGAAGGTGGAATCATGTTTGGGGTCACAGCCGATTAGTAAGACTTTCGCCCCCATTTTTGCCATTGCAACTGCCACATTTGATGAAGTAGTGCTTTTGCCGATACCACCCTTCCCATAAAAAGCGTAAGCATGGTTCATATCTATGTAAATCTCCTTTTTATAATACCGGCTTTTTAAGTTACCGGGTTCAAGCTATTGCTGAGCTTTTTCCCTGACATCATATACAAGGTCTAGTGTAATAAGGCTGTAACCGTGTGAACGCGCATATTCTTCGACTCGCTTCTGGACTTTTGGTCTTACGAAGAAGGGTATTTGTTTCATCGCTTTTTGCGCTTCGTCCGTCCAAACCAACTCAGCGGAGATTGCAGCAACGGGAGGCGTTTTGACAACTACTGCTGCGCCGCTCTCTACCGCTAACTGGGTTGCTTTAGCGCGTAGTTCTTCCGCGACTTTATATGATTCCAATTCCTGTTCGCGAGATTCTGGTTCTTCTGCGACCTGAATTTTGCCACGGTCATTTGCTTTGAGCCGCGCTTCATCCACACCAAGCCCGGCATCGCCGAACATTTCAATCATATGCTTTTCAAGACCCAATGTGCAGGTATGGTACACGCGGTCGGTTATAAAGTTTGAGCCGTCATAGCCTAGAAAAGGCTGGTAGCTCAGGGAGAAATCTTCTATATGGATGGGGTTGCTGATAGTAGCGCAAGGTACATCAAACTCGGCGGCGGTATGCCGTTCCATCTGGGTTCCCAGCACTATATCGGGCAGCGTTTCCCCGATTGCTTTGCGTACTTCGGCAAATTCATTGCTACAGATGATGTTATCGGTATAAGGTTTTACTAGCTCTCGAAATTCGTTGGCGAGCTTGCGATTATAGGTGCCTGCGCCGACTATTTGCATGTCTAGTTCGGTTGCCAGCATGCGGGTGATGGCGACAGCGTGGGTAAAATCGCCAAAGACAAAAGCCTTCTTTGAGCTGTAGCCTTGCACGTCTGCGGTGATGGTGAACCAAGGCAAGCCGCTAGGGGCGCTTTTCTGATCCATCGAAAAGGCGGCAAGCGCGGGTTCTTTACTGTCGAAAGATAGCCCGTTGCCGGTAGCGAATTTGCTCAGGCTCTCTAGCACTTCGCGCACCCATTTACGAGTGGCAACTACTCCAATAGGGGCGCTGGTAATGGCTGGAATCCGGTGCAATTTTTCCAGCGCAATTGCCGCGTCTGCGCCCATTTCACGATAGGGGGCGATAGTTGCCCATGCTTGCGGCAGTTTTTTCACATCGGCTATGGTTGCGCCAAGCGGGAAAACTACGTTAACCGCAATTCCCATAGTTTCTAGCATGCGCTGAAGGCTGAGTAAGTCGTGTTTATGGTGGAAGCCCAACGAGATGGGTCCGATGATATTAACGCTTGGCTTGGGCGTTATCGGCAATTTCTGGGTGGCAAATTGCTCAACCATTGCGGTTAGCAAGCCGTTAGCCGATTCATCTTCCTCCACCCGGAAGGGGTTGGGCGCGTATATCAAGACTTCGTTCGGGATGTTCGCTTGCCGTGCCAATGAACCGTAATCTTCCTGTAGTAGGCTGGAAGAGCAGGTTTGGGTGATTACTATGAGGTCTGGGTTGTGGTCGCGGCTAACTTCGCGCAAGGATTCGGGCAAGCGGTTTATGCCCATGCCCATTGTTTTCAGGTCAAGTACGCTGGTGTGTACGGGCGGAAAGCGTTGTTCGCGCTCCATCATAGTAAACATCGAGTTTATATAGCAATCGCCCATTGGGGAATAGGCTATGGCATGCACGCCTTTCATGCTGCTTGCTACTCGCGCTACGCCGGTATGGGTGGTTCCCTGATATTCCCAAAAACTCATTCGCATAGTTAATTCTCCCGATTGTTGGGCAAAAACTCTTTCCAATCCAGCACATCGAGTTTGCGGTGCCGATTCAAAGCGCGAGCAAACAGGTTGGCGAGGTCACTTGCGCCCGTAAAGCCGTAGATTGGGGTGAAGATAATTTCGGTTGACCATTTGGTAGCAATGCCTTCAGCTTCAAAGGGGTTAGCCTGCCAAAAATTTGTGACAACGAGGTCGGGCTTTAGCTCTCGGATGTCGCGAATTTGGCGGTGCATGTTGGGCATTTCAACTACTCGCAAGCCGTTCAATGCTTGCAATTCGCGTTTGTGGAATTTGCGATTTACATAGGGTGTGCCAACTTCAATTAGTTCTGCGCCACACTTGCGTAAAAACCGCGCGATGGGCAATTCTAGCATGTTATCTCCGGTAAAGAAGATGCGTTTGCCGCGTATTGCCGAAACTTTGCTTTCTAGGTTGCGCCAGATTTCCGCTTCACGTTCGGCAAGGTTGATTTCTTTGCCAAACATGCGCCCCAAGTCTTCAAAGAAAACGCGAGAGCCATCGGGTCCGATAGGGAATTGGCTTTGCAGCACTTTTGCTCCCCGTATGCGGCTGAAATGGGCGATAGATTTAGCTACATAGGGGTGTAGCGGGGCTAAAATTGTGTCGGGTCCAATCGCTGGAAGCTCGCCTATAGTGTTAGAAGGCACGAAACCGGCAACGGGTAGCCCCAATTTTTCGGCTTCTCGTTTCAGGTCGGTGGTATTAACATCGTTGACTGCACCCATAAAAACGATGCGCTTATCTCCGGCGGGGGCTACAGGGCAAAATTGCAGCAGGCTTTCGATGACGCAATCTTCGGATTGGGTCATGGTGTATTCAAGCCCATCGGCGCGTACTGGCAAAACCGGCACGTTGTTGAATTGCTGGTTTAAGCGGCGAGCCATCGCTTCGAAATCAACTTTCATGATTTCGGGCGTGCAACTGTTTAGCAGGAAGATGATGGAAGGGTTGTGTTCTTCCACAATATTTTTAACAATGTCGGTAATATCAATTTGGGCTGCGCTCAAGTCGCTTTCTTCCACCATAGCCACGCCAAAGCGCGGTTTTGCGAAAATCATAACCCCAAGCGCATTTTGCATCAGATGAGAGCAAGTATGCGTTCCTAATATCAGGAAAAAGCTATCTTTCATTTTTTGGTAAAGCCACCCGGTGCAGGTTAGCCCACAAAAAGCGTGATAGCCGTTATCTTCGCGCAAAACTTCTGCTTCTGGGATTTCGGGAAGGGTATCGGGCGCTATTGTCATTGCACTGCTCCCTCTGGATGTTTGGAACGCGCCACCAGCGTTTCCATCATTATTTAGCTTTATATACAAACTGGTGCGGCACAAAATTTCTAAACGCCAAATCAGATGCATGGGCAAGCAACACGGGTGAGAAAACCTTACCCATCAAGGCTAAATGTTACTAAAACGCGGTATGGTAGTCAGTAGTTGTTACTACATTTTTTGACCTATTGGAATTTACTGCAAGAGTTGGAAAATTAGTTCTATAAACTGTTGACTCCAGATAAAAAATGGGCTAAAATTAGAACAAATAGACAAATCATATTGTTAATTTTATTATTAAGGAGTAGTAGCTATGGCAATGCCACTGAGGGAATTAGATGTTAGGTATGGAACAACTCAGGAAGCTGCAAAAACTGAAAATAAAGCTCCGGTTAAAAGAGAACGCTCTGGAACGGCACGCAGCCGAACTCGCGCCGCTACCGCTCAGGCTGAGTTAGAAGCAGCAAGCGTACAGCGCGAAAAAGAAGAACTTATTGCGGCTCTGGAAATGAAAAGAGATGAGTTGATTGAGCGACTAGACCGAGGCGCATCTGCCATTGAAGAAGGTCGCGCTGCCGGGCGTAACCCCCGCCAAATCGCGGATTGGGAAGATTACTGGATTCAGCTTTTACGTAATTACGAGAAGATTTGCGATCAACTATTGGAATTAGGCATCCGCTAACCTCCACTTCGGGCAGTAAAGTGCCTCTTTATCAGGATTTTATTTCAGGCAAGGGGCTTAAGCCCCTTGTTTTTGTTTCTCACGAGCGTAAAATCCTAATCAGCTTTTGGGTAAAAACTCGTTGCTGAATAGCTTGTTGTAGTCCAATTCTTTGGTGAGAGGCTTATTGTCGGCATCTTTCAGGATGCCAACCTGATACATAAACTTGGGGTAATCAGTCCACATTTTAAGGGTCTGGCTGCCCCATTGGGTTGCGCCCTCCTTATACTTCGGGCTGAGATAATCTTGGCTTTTATAAACTAGCTCTTTGTTGCTGAAAGTTCCGGCAGGGTTCGAGTTTATCAAAAGGTCTGCCGCATCTTTGGGATTGGCAATTGCGTAATCATAGCCGCGAGCGGTTGCCGCCATGAAACGCTTGAGGGCATCGCCTTTTTTGGAAATCACATCTGCGCTTGTTTCAATTACAGGGGTATAGCGATCTGGTACGCCGTATTTGGTGATAGGGATTACGTTCAGGTCAATCCCGCGCAATTTCGCCTCGATTCCGTCCCATCCCTCGAAAATCCACACGAAATCGGCTTGCTTGTTGAGAACGGCTTCGTAGCCAAAAACATTGGCGGTGATATTCTCAAAAGTGCCGTTGCCTCCGTCAAACTTAATCATAGAGTTGATGACAGGTTCTTCGTAGGTTGCGCCGAAGCCCGCATACTTTTTGCCAACGAGCATTTTGGGGGAGATAAGCCCCGCGCTTTTGAGCGTAACTAATGCGCTGGTATCCTTCTGGATAATCCCTGCAATAGAGACAAGCGCTTGCCCGGCTGCTGCCGCGCCTGCAATGCTTTCAGCCGAACCGATGCCTAACTCAGCTTTGCCCCCGGCAATCAGGCTTTCGGGAGTAGCGGCTTCACTGTAGGGCAGGATTTTCAAATCAATCCCCGCTTCGGCGTACCAACCTTTCGCCAACGCTACATATATGCCGGTGTGGTTGGTGTTGGGAACCCAATCTAAAGCCAATGAAAGGGTCTGGATAGGAACTTTGGTAGCTTCTCCGCTTTTGGCGGGAGTGGCGCTACTATCGCCACAAGCTGCCAGCAATAGGCTTGCGAGTAATACCAACGCCAACACGATGGCGTTTTTCTTGAACTTAACAGTCATATTTTATCCTCCTTGAGCCAACTATTGTAGTTGACATAACACTACTTATTAAGTTGGCGCATCTGGTAATACCACGGCATAACGCGCCACTGCACCAGCGAAACAAGCCCAAATAGTAACAGGCTGAATATTGCGGTTACGAATACTACCGCGAACACCAATTCACGGTTAAAGGAACGGGCGTAAAGGGAAATCAATCGCCCCAAACCTTTTTGCGCTCCGGCATACTCGCCCAGAATTGCGCCCGCTACGCTATAGGTTACGGCAATGCGGATGCCTGAAAACAGGCTTGGAAGAGCGGTGGGCAGTCGCAATTTCCAGAAAAGCTGGCGTTTGCTTGCGCCCAAAGCCCTGAAGATTTTCTCAGCATCGGGGTCAACTCCGGCGAATCCGTCCACTCCGCCAACGGTAATGGGGAAAAAACATACCAGCCACACAATAATAATCTTGGGCAGCATGTCAAAGCCGAACCAAATAATCAGTAAGGGCGCAATTGCGATTAGGGGGATGGTTTGGCTTGCCACCAGCAAGGGGTAAATTGCTCTTTTTGCCAGCAGCGAGTTATCCAGCAGCATAGCAAAGAGAAAGCCAAGTGTCAGCGCTACGGTAAAGCCAAGCAACGTTTCGAGCAATGTTACCAGCGTGTTGTCCCAGATTTCGGGAAAAGCATTTACCAGCGCGTTGGCTATTCTTAAGGGAGAAGGCAATATGCTGGCTGAAATAGCCGATACATCCACGTATATTTGCCAGATAGCGAATAACGCAATAACTAGCAAAACAGGCGGTAAGAGGGATTTCAAAAAATTAGGCAAAATCTGCCTCCGGTTTCAGGATTGCTAACAGGCGAGCTTTTAGCTCTACTAAGGCTGAGTCGGAAACCGAACGCGGTTTTGGAATCAGGACTTCTTGCACCACGCGAATGGTGGTGGGTAGATGGGTGAATAGGTAGATTCGTTCGCTGAGTAGCAAGGCTTCCTCAATATCGTGGGTGATGAACAGGATGGTACGGCGTAGCTTTGCTTGCATCTCTGCCAACCATTCCTGAAGCCCTGCTCTGGTGAGCGCGTCTAACGCTCCGAACGGCTCATCCAGCAGCATAACCTCGCGTTCGGACAGAAAGGTTCGCAAGAGGGCAAGCCGTTGGCGCATCCCGCCGGACATTTGCCACGGGAAGCTCTTTTCAAAGCCCTTCAAGCCGAAAATTTCAAAGTAAGCAAGGGCATGTTCGCGGGCAATTTTGCGGGGAGTTCCGGCAAGCTCTAGTCCAAGCGCGGCATTATCCAAAGCGGAACGCCACGGTAAAAGGGCATCGCGCTGGAGCATATACGCCATTTTGCCCGGTTGTGGCTGGAAGGGCTGATTGTCGTAGCGAAATTCGCCCGAATCGGCAGTTTCAAGCCCCGCCAAAATATTAAAGAGGGTGCTTTTTCCGCAACCGCTAGGACCAACTAGCGAAACAAACTCGCCCCGATTTGCCACAAGGCTGATGTTAGTCAGCGTGGGCAACGCGCCATAGGATTTGTTTAGATTATTGATTTGTAGTTTTGGTATTGTTTCCATATATTTCGATAGGTTAGAATCAAAAAAGCCACAGGAATACTGGAGAAAAATCCTGCGGCTCGCCCGTTTATTCCACTTAATTAGATACGAAATAGCTAGATAAATCGTAATTACGTAGAATTTCCCTTCGCCGGTATTACCCGGATCAGGTTCAAACGGTCGAAGATACTTTCAATCTTCCTCTCAGCCTGGAAAGCCCAAGCTCCCGTTGGTATTATTTTTAAAAGGTGCAAAAATAATCAGATTATAACATCATGATATTTGGCAGTATCATAATACTTTTTGTTTTGTAGTACAAGTCATTTGCAATGTACTTTTTGCCATGTTATATTTTGTTTAGATGCGAATAAAGCATTCATAACAACTGAATATTGCTCTCATCAAGAGAGGTGGAGGGACTGGCCCTATGAAGCCCGGCAACCGCCCGAATTTCGGGAGTGGTGCCAATTCCGGCAGGCAATTATTGCCTGAAAGATGAGAGGCGCTAACTTTGGTAAGTTACGTCTATTCTCGGATTGATGCGAGCAACTGCTAAACCGAGGATTTTTTTGTTTTGCCAAAGGGGTGTTCAATTGAACGAGAATGCAACTTCAACGCCTACACTGAAAGTTAAAACAATAGAATGGCGAGATGCCGACCTCACGCTATTGTTAATTGACCAAATCAGGTTGCCGCATCATTTTGAGAATGTCGAGTGCCGTAACTTCCATGAAGCCGGAGAAGCGATTCGCACCATGATTGTGCGAGGCGCTCCTGCCATCGGAGTAACTGCCGCTTACGCTATGGCTTTGGCGGCTTTGGAATACCGTGACCTCCCCCGTGACGAATTTATCAAAAAGTTAGACGAAGCGGGCGTATGGCTTAATGAAACCCGCCCCACCGCTGTTAACCTCAAATGGGCGATTGACCAATGCTTGGCGCTCGCACACCGTCTGCACGATGCTTATATTCAAGTAGTCAGCATTCCGTGGGAAATCCTGAGATTGGCAAAGCAAATACAAGCGGATGACCTAGCTTTTTGCAAGGCAATCGGCGCGTTTGGCGGAGAGCTTATCAAAGATGGCGATAATGTTCTAACCCATTGCAACGCGGGTGGCTTGGCTACTGCTGGTTATGGCACTGCTGTAGGTGTGATTACCGCCGCGCATGAAGCTGGTAAGAAGATTCACGTTTGGGTGGATGAAACTCGCCCTTACCTGCAAGGGGCGCGTCTTACTGCTTGGGAAATGCAGCAACTTGGTATTCCTCATACCCTGATAACTGACAATATGTCGGGACATCTGATGCAACGTGGTAAGGTTCAATTCATTGTGACTGGGGCTGACCGCATAGCGGCAAACGGCGATACTGCCAACAAAATCGGCACTTACATGGTGGCAGTGCTGGCAAAGGAAAATAATATTCCCTTCTATATAGCCGCGCCGCTAACCACTATTGACCTGAAAATCAAATCCGGTGAGGAAATCCCAATCGAGGAGCGGAGCGCGGATGAGGTTGTTTTCATCGGCGGGAAGCGGATTGCGCCGGAAGGGGTTCACGCTGCTCACTTTGGTTTCGATGTGACTCCAGCGCGATATATTCACGGGATTATTACCGAAAAGGGTATTGCGCGTCCACCGTATGAGCAAAGCATCCCGGCGTTGTTTGAAAAATAAGCGCGGGTTGCACAAGTTTGTTGATTATGCGTAGTATTGAGTCCAGACTTTTGTAGTTTAAACACTTGAAATTAGGCTAAAGACTGGCAAAATAAACTATTAGCATGATTCTGTGTCTGAGTTGCTCTGAATTATAACGAATCTAAAAATGCTCAGGTGTTCGGCTCTCTAATACTGGGGTTAGTTTTGGGGAGTAACGTGATGGTATTTACCAATGCTTGAAGTTATGCAGCAGGAGGAGTAATGTCAATAATCGTAACAGGCTCTATCGCCTATGACCACATTATGGATTTTCCGGGTTTCTTTAAAGACCATATTTTACCTGAGAAAATTCATATTCTTAATGTCTCTTTCCTGGTTTCATCGTTGAAAAAAATGCACGGTGGCTGCGCCCCCAATATTTCCTATACGCTGGCTTTACTTGGTGAGCGTTCGAGCATTCTTGGCACAGTGGGACACGATTTTCAGGCTTATCGGGCAGCGCTTGAAGAAGTAGGGGTGGATACCAGCCTCGTAAAAGTTATACAAGATAAGGTAACCGCCTCGTGCTTTATTACGACCGACAAATCCGGTAGTCAGATAACCGGGTTTTATCCGGGCGCGATGGAACACGCCAGCGAAGTACGGATTGAGGATGCTAATCCGCAAGACATCGAAATCTGCATAGTTTCGCCGGATGACCCCCGCGCAATGATAGAGCATGTGCATGAGTGCCAGCAGTTGAAAGTTCCTTACATCTATGATATTGGCTGGCAGGTGATTGCTTTCGATGGCGGCGCGTTGTTGGATGGGGTGAACGGCGCGAAATTGGTAATCGGCAACGACTACGAGCTAGAAATTCTGCGTGAGAAAACCGGGCTAACGCCGGAAAAAATGCTTGAAACCTCCGAATATGTGGTTATTACCAAAGGCTCAGAGGGTTCTACTATCTATAGCCGTTCGGGTATTGCACAAATTCCCCCTATTCCCGCTAAAGTGGTACTTGACCCAACCGGCGCGGGTGACGCTTTTAGGGGTGGTCTTTTAAAAGGTCTTAGGCGCGGGTATGACCTTGACCAAATGGGGCGCGTGGCGGCATTGGCGGCAACATTCTGTGTTGAATCCAGTGGCACACAAGGTCAGAAATATACTATGACTGAATTTGAATCTCGCTATCACGAGTATTTTGGTACTCCTGCAATGCCATTATGGGAAGCGGAAGTTCTCGCAAAATAAACCAACGATTTTAAACGGTTTTTCTGGAAATCGGCGTGTTTTTACGCCGGATAATTACAAGGAGATGATTAAAGGGATGACGCAAGTCAATAATTACGATGTTAAAGATATGACGCTTGCCGGAAAAGGGCGCGACCGCATAGCTTGGGCTGCTCTTGAAATGCCAGTTTTGAAGCAGGTTAGAGACCGTTTTGAAAAAGAACAACCTCTGGCAGGGCAAAGACTCGGTTGCTGTCTTCACATTACAACTGAAACTGCCAACCTGTTGATTACTTTGAAAGCTGGCGGCGCATCAGTGGTAGCCTGTGCTTCCAACCCGCTCAGCACCCAAGATGATGTTGCCGCTGCGTTGGTGGAATACGGTATTCCGGTTTATGCCATCAAGGGCGAAGATAACGAAACTTATTACCGCCATTTGGATGCGGTGCTGGATTCTCATCCCACCCAAACTATGGATGACGGTTGCGACCTTGTTTCTCGCTTGCATCAGGATCGCCCTTCCCAAATTGCCGATATTATCGGCGGTACTGAAGAAACCACTACCGGTGTTATTCGTTTGAAGGCAATGGAGAAGGACGGCGCGTTGCGCTTCCCTATCGTGGCGGTTAATGAAGCCGACACTAAGCATATGTTCGACAACCGCTATGGCACCGGACAAAGTACCCTTGACGGGTTGCTCCGCGCTACCAATGTTTTGTTGGCTGGCAAGAATTTTGTGGTGGCTGGCTACGGCTGGTGTGGTCGCGGCTTGGCTTCTCGCGCTAGAGGGATGGGAGCGCAGGTTATTGTAACCGAGATTGACCCTATTCGTGCGCTTGAAGCGGTAATGGATGGCTTCCGGGTTATGACAATGGAACAGGCTGCCCCTATTGCCGATATTATCATCACTGTTACCGGAAACCTGAACGTAGTTGACCGCCAATTGCGGAAGATTAAAGATGGCTGCCTTATCGGCAACAGCGGTCACTTTAATGATGAAATCAATATTGGATTTTTGGATGAACTATCCGAAACCCGCCGCATAGTCCGCGAATTTGTAGAAGAGTTCAAATTCTTTGACGGGCGAAAGGTGTATTTGCTGGCAGACGGACGGTTGCTAAATCTTGCAGCGGCAGAAGGACATCCCGCCAGCGTAATGGACATGAGCTTTGCCAACCAAGCGCTTGCCGCTGAATGGGTCTTCAAAAATCTTGGCACGCTGGAGAACAAAGTATATGTGGTTCCACGCGAAATTGATGAAAATATTGCCGCCCTTAAACTTAAAGCGATGGGTGTGGATATAGATGTTCTTACTGACGCGCAACAGGCTTATCTTTCCAGTTGGCAGAGTGGCACTTAGTTTGAGAGAGGAGACCGTAGTACAATGAATACTTTTATGAGTTCCCCCCAATTCTTTCTGACCAGTGAAAGCGTTACTGAGGGGCACCCTGATAAGATGTGTGACCAGATTAGCGATGCGGTGCTGGACGCGATTTTTGAGCAAGACCCCCTTGCCCGCGTAGCTTGTGAAACTAGCACCACCACTGGCTTAATTCTGGTGGCAGGTGAAATCACCACTTCTGCTTACGTCAATATTGACCAAATCGCGCGTAATGCGGTTCTCGATATTGGTTATAACAGCAGCGATATGGGCTTTGATGGCAATAGCTGCGGCATCATTGTGTCTATCAAAGAACAGAGCAGTGATATTGCTATGGGCGTGGATAAAGCCCTTGAAGCTAAGCGCGGCGAAATGACCGAAGAGCAGATTGACGCTATCGGCGCAGGCGATCAGGGTATGATGATTGGGTATGCTTGCAATGAAACTCATGAATTGATGCCTCTCTCTATTGCATTAGCCCATCGTATCACCCGTCGGCTTGCCGCTACTCGCAAGAGCGGGCAGTTAGGCTATTTGCGCCCAGACGGCAAGAGCCAAGTAACGGTTGAATATAGCCATGGCAAGCCCAAGCGTATTGATGCCATAGTTGTTAGCACCCAGCACGCGCCCGAAGTTTCCAGCGAACAGATTGAAAAAGACGTTATCGAGCAGGTTATTAAACAGGTTGTGCCGCTCGAATTGCTGGATGAAAATACCCGCTTTTACATTAACCCCACCGGGCGTTTTGTAATCGGCGGACCTATGGGCGATGCTGGTTTGACCGGACGCAAAATCATCGTGGATACTTACGGCGGTATCGCTCGTCACGGCGGCGGCGCATTCAGCGGCAAAGACCCGACAAAAGTTGACCGCTCTGCCGCATATGCAGTTCGCTACGTTGCCAAGAACATCATCGCTGCCGGGTTAGCTGATCGCGTAGAGTTGCAGGTTTCTTATGCAATCGGCGTGGCGCGTCCTATCTCGTTGATGGTAGAAACCTATGGAACTGGCAAGGTTGCAGATGAGGTTATTCTTAATCTCGTTAACAAGTATTTTGACCTCCGCCCTGCCGGAATTATCAAGATGCTAGACCTGCGCCGACCCATCTACCGCCAGACGGCGGCTTATGGTCACTTCGGACGCACCGATATTGACCTGCCATGGGAACGCACCGACAAGGCTGAGCTTCTGCGACAAGAAGCGGGTCTTGCAGAGGCGGCAGTTCTCTAGGCTAGGAACTTTTTCGCTATTCAAAAGGGGTCTTGCCATAAAAAGCAAGACCCTTGTTTATTCATATAATAAGTGACAGAGAAAGCTTTTGATAGACCCTCTTAATAGTTAGATTTAAGGGGAGTAGAGGCACGTAAGTATATAATGAAATTAGAGCCTTTACCTTCTTCGCTCTGTACTTCTATATGCCCACCCATTGCTTTAATAAAATTTTGGCTGAGATAAAGCCCTAGCCCTAATCCTTTGGCTTTAGAGGGAGAGTTGTCGGCTTTGAAAAAGCGTTCAAAGAGTTGGAATAAATCTTTTTCAGGAATCCCAACGCCCTCATCCTGAATTGAGATGGTAATTTCTTCCAACGCTTGTTGCACTTTAACTCTTATCAAGCCTCCTTGGGGCGAATATTTAACGGCATTACTAAGAAGGCTTGCTATCACTCTTTCAAAAGCGGGTATATCAACATCGCTGATAACTACTGCGGGATTTGTGCGTAATTCAAAGCGGTGGACGAGATACGGCATACGTACCTTTTTAGCTAGTTGTTCCGCCTCGTTGATTTTGTTTCGTATGAGCGGTATAAGGTCAACCGTATGTTTGTGCAATTCAAGCTTGTTGGCATCAATGTTCGAGATGTTGGTAATATCTTCCATCAATGTTTGAAGTCGCTCAAGTTGACTTCCCATAGCCCCATTATTCTGGAGCAAACTCTCGATTAGTTTGTTGAGGTCGGTTTTTCCGAGGATTTCTTTTTTAAGAAGTTTGTTGACAATGCTATTATAACCTATTAGAGAGGTTAAGGGAGTTCTTAACTCATGCGAGAGAAAGTCAAGAAACTGATCTTTTTCCCGTAAAGCTAGTCTTTCGGCTCCATAATTACGCGCGTTTTCGATGGCGTTGGCGGCACGCTCCGCTAGTTGTTGTAGCAATGCGACATGACGGTCTTCTATTGGGGTAATCTTGATTTCTGGGTTTCCATAGGTAATATTATAGATTGCCAACGCCCCTATAACTTTACTTCTTACTTTCAAGGGGACACACAGCAAGCTATTTACATGTTCCACATCTCGGATAAACGGCGCTATGCGTGACCAATCGGTATTATCTTTGATAAACATGGAGGTGGCATTCTGTACCACTTTGCCCACAACTGTCTGTCCGATTCTTACCGGCGTGCTATTTTTTACGGGTGTATATTCCGGCAATTCGGGCGGCGGTTTCTCTTTACTATAGTAATTTATTGGGAAAATCTGGTCTGTATTTTCTCTAACGATAAATATTACTGAGGTATTGCCTGCCATTTTGGCGGACATTTCCCCGACTATATGTAACACTTCGCGCAATTTCAAAGAGGTACTAAGAATCCGACTTATTTCCGCCAACATTTCCGCTTCTTGCTCACGGCGGCGGGCTTCTTCATAAAGGCGCGAATTGGTAATAGCTAAAGCTGCCTGATTGGTAATAATAGTTAGTAGGCGTAAATCTTCTCTGGAGTAAATTTTGTGATGGTTGTGGTACAAAACCATAATGCCGATAAGATTTTGGCGATATAGAAGGGGCAGGGTTAGCATTGTAATCAAACCCTCGCGCATACTCAATTCGCGCAACCCGTTTAAACATTGTTCAGCTTGAATATCCTCTATATAGAGAGGGCTGCGAACATTTTGCAAACGGTTGAATTCACAGAATTTAGCAATTTTATCAATAAATTCTTCGGGGAGTCCCCAATTAGCAGCACACACCAGCATTCCAATTTCGGCAAGGGGTTCTTCTTCAGTAAAAACATTGTGGAGATTGGAGCTATCAACTAACTCATGTTGCAGATTTTTCCGAAGAAATACAGCAGCCCGACTAGCTTTGAAAAGCCCTGAGACGTGTTGTACAAGGTTTATCAGCACGTTTCCGGGGTTAAGCTCGGAATTTAGCATGGAGGAAATAACCAGAAGAGCTTCTGCTTGTTCAGGGCGAATGCTAATTTCTGGGACAAATAATTCTTCCGCTGGCACCATATTAAGGCGATTGAACGCTTGTGTACCATCCTTTTTATTTTGCGAATCGGATGATACTTCATTAATATGCTCTAGCATTTGACCCCACAAAGGGAAATTATATTTCCCATTTTAATATTATTTAATTAGTATCAAATAGATATAAGCCAATTATACACATTTCAATAAATACATACAATACATTAGGACGTTTTAGGCAGGACATTTGCAAGAAAGAAATTGTTCCCTATAAAACCTTTCTCAAAGGGGTTTGGGTTTTGTGGGAGGCTGCTCTGTCAGCCGATTTTATCGAGGGCAAGAGCAACCTCCCACAAGATACGCCTGCGTTGGGTGGGGCAAATCTCATGGGATTGAGGCAATCGTGGGAAGGGCGACGACGGACTCAAGCGTCGCCCCTACGGGTTAATTTTCTTGGTATCGGTGAGAAGGTTTTAATTCGTAAGGGGGGTTATCGCTCTGTTATTCCAGATTCCAGCCTTGCAGTAGCTTGAAATCCAGCGTCTTACCCCAATTTTCTGCTGCCCAATCATTAGAGTAAAACTCTATTAGCTGTATAGCGGAAGCGTTAAAAGGCTCTTTTGAGAAGGTCTCATAGGCGCATTCAGCCAAAGCTTGAAACTGATGAAATAAACCCGGTTCTTCGGGTAGGTCTTGCATACCTAGCGTTATGTGCGGAATGAACATAGAACCGACAGGTTCTACGGGTGAAAAAAGGCAATCCGGCGCAATATAAGGACGAACTATATCCCATACTTCTTCGTGTAGCTTTTGAAATTCAGGCGTGTTTTTAAGCTTGATGAAAAATGATGGGCTGAATATAGGACGGTTAAGCGGTATCAATTGCTCTAATTGGGTAGGTATTGCTTTAGTTCGGCTGAAAAGGTCGTTTAGAGCTGCTATAAGCTCGGTTATAGAGGTGTTCTCTTTTAATTTAAAGAAGCCTTTTACAGTGCAATGCACCATAAACCTGCCGGCGGTATGCGCTTTGAACTCACTGGAGAACACATGATGGGCTACAGCTATTTGATACCAAATGGAGGGTGACGGTATCAAATATATTCCATATTGCGGGTAATTTGTTGGCACTTTTACTTCTCCCCAAAAAGAACGTTATGGGTGCGTTATTCTAGAATTAATTTGTCGAGTTCGGGGCTACTTTGGATAGGGCGATATTCATGCGGCATTAGCTTGAGAAGGTATTTGTATAACGTACCTACTGTTATATTGCCTTCTGGGTTTTTAGCTTCCTCATTTTGCCCATCTAACGCGCTTAACAGATGCCCGGCAAACAATCCAAGGTTGCCATCGCCTTTATTGTATTCTTCCTGTGGCAAACAACTTGAAATAACAACCCGACCGGGATGTTGGTTAGCGAATACAAAATTTAGCGTTACTTGTAGGCTAGATTCCGTGAGTTCATAATCGCCGCCCAAGCAAGTATCAAAGATAAAAAGCACATTCGTTGATTTGGAGTATTCAAAGATTTCCCGCAACATCCCCAATCTGAGGGTTTTCTGAAGGCGATACTCTGGGTTTTTACGGATTTCTTCTAAGTCGAGGTCGTAAGAAGCTAAAACGATAGTGCCTTCATCATCTTCTATCTGGATGTCGAGGAAATATCCGGCATAATAGAAAATGACGAGGTCTTTAGCTTTTGGCTTTACTGCGCCAAAGGTGGTAAGGGTAGCTTTTATAGCTTCAAAGGAGGCGATTTCGCCAACTACAAGGCGACGATTTTTAGGTTCAAATCCCATCTTGCCAAGCAATGAATCCATCGCCTTTGCATTGGCTTCGGCGAATTTTAAAGAGGCAATCTGTTCGGGGTTTTTGAAGTTATCAATGCCCACACAAACGGCGTAGCGCTTTTCAATTTGAGCTAAATTTGCATCCATACCCTGTTCTCCCGTTGGCATAATAAACCTTACTCTGTGGTCATAGAGTATCTTGTCAGGGCTTACAAGTCAAGCAAAAAGGAGAATTTTTGAAAGGGCTTCAGGATGCAATCGTTTCTTTTCTAAAACGCTCTCGCAAGGTGTCAATTACCATGAAGTTACCTTTATCATCGCGGTAATACCAATTCTCCCAACCATTGCAGGCAGGCAACCCGGCGACCTTTGCGCCAAGCGAATGGATAGAGCCGCGCAACTCCCCTGCTACCAGCGAACCATCAACCGTTACCTTTGCGGTAATATTGCTTGAGCCGAAATATAATAGCTCACCGGGCTGTATGTAACCCCGCTCTATCAAGGTGTTAAAGGGTACCCGTGGGGCTTCCCGTTTATTTACAAAACTAAAGACTTCTTGGTCAAACATTTGAGGATGAATGTTTTCAATGCGCTGTTGTGCAATTTGGGCATATTCGGGGTCTTGCTCGATACCAATCCAATGCCGATGTAATTTCCGAGCAACCGCGCCGGTAGTACCAGAACCAAAAAACGGGTCAAGCACAACATCACCGGGGTTAGTGCTGGATAATAGCACCCTGAAAAGCAAAGATTCCGGCTTTTGCGTGGGATGCGCTTTATGCCCATCAACTTTTAATCTTTCCGCACCGGTGCAAATCGGCAATACCCAATCGCTCCGCATTTGCTTGTCACCGTTCAGGCTTTTCATAGAGTGGTAATTAAAGGTATATTTCTTCTGGTCTTTGGACTTTTTCACCCAAAGCAAGGTTTCATGCGCGTTGTTGAATCGTACCCCTTTGAAGTGTGGCAGGGGGTTGGACTTAATCCAGCAAATGTCATTCAGCATCCAAAAACCCAAGTCCATCATAATCGCACCGACCCGGTATATATTATGGTAGGTACCGATAACCCACAATGTTCCGTTATCTTTCAAGACTCTGCGGCAAGCAAGCAGCCAATCACGGGTGAAGCGGTCATATTCGGCGAAGCTATCGAACTGATCCCAATCATCTTCCACCGCATCTACTTTGGTCATATTAGGGCGGTAAAGTTCCTGCTGTAGCTGAAGATTATAGGGAGGGTCTGCAAAAATGAGGTCAACACTTTTTTCAGGCAATTTATCAAGAGTTTCGCGGCATTCGCCTATGAGAATTTGATTAAGCGGCAAACCGTTAGTGCGTTCATAATTATGGGTAAGCTTAATAGACCCGGGGTTGGTTCCGGTAGAAGCGCTTGTGAGCATATGGTGTTTTCCTGCCTTGAGTTTTTTGCGGGAACGCAACGATGCACGTGCGAGCGTGCCGAGCGCAGACCCTTTACCACTATGGATTTGAGCCGAATTTTTGCGAGTTACTGCCTGACAGTTTTCAGTATATTTTAATTATGTCAATCTGTCAATAGGTCTAAAACAGGCTTCAGGGTTGTTGCAAGGTCGGTATTCCAATGTCAACACGCCAAGAAGATTAACCCGTAGGGGCGACGCTTGAGTCGCCCCATAAGCATCAAGCTAAGGGAAAAGAGAGGGA